>NZ_JBEXHY010000064.1:0-31562 GCF_040608295.1 Micromonospora sp. NPDC005197
CACCCCGGGGGGTGCCGGCCAGTCGGTCGGGTCGTGCGGTGGGTCAGCTGTTCCAGTACTGGCCAACCAGGTCGGCGGCCTGCTGCTCCCACTGGGCGTAGGCGTCCGGGTAGGCGGAGACCTGCACGGTCTGCGCGGCCTCGGTCAGCGGCATGTCCTGCCACCCGTCAACCTGACGCAGCCCCTTCAGGAACGCGGTCGTGGAGTACTCCGGGTCGGTGATCTGCTCCGGCGTGCCCCAACCACTGGACGGACGCTGCTGGAACAGACCCAGCGAATCATGATCGTTCATATCGCCGAGGTGGCCGAGGTTCTCCAGCTTCGACTCCTGCAGGCTCGTCGCGATCGAGATGACCGCGGCCCGCTCGGGCAGGCCCGCCTTCTTCGTCGCGGCGATGATCGCCTTGGCGTTGGCCGTCTGCTCGTCATTCAGGTCGATGTGCGACTGGGCACCCTGGGTGCCGTGCGGGATCAGCTTGCTCGTGTCGGGCTTGTCGGCCTGCACCACGGCCACCGGACGGGCGTCCGTGCTCGGGGTGGCGACATGGGCGATCGGGCCGGCGAAGACACCACCGGCGAACGCGAGACCAACAACGGACAGCATGCTCTTACGGAAGATCGTGTTCATGGGGGTAGCTCCTTCGGGGGTAGGAACACCACACGCCACCACCGGGGGGACGGTGACGCGGATGTGAGCACCTCGTCGGGCGCTGCAAAAAGCAGGGGAAAGTTTCGGGTCGGCACCCTGCGGGGCGAGGCCCTCGCGGTGCCGGGGCGGCGGCCGACGGGCGAGGGGGTCGCTCGTGGCGCCGGGACCGTGTGTAACGACCGCCGGTCCGGGGTCATTCCCGGGCCCTCAGCGGGACCTGGCAACGGACCCGGGGGCGGGCCCACGGTCGGTCGGGGGTCTGCAACGACCCGACCCGGCCGTCCATTCCCCCACCGGTTGGGCGGGGCACGGTGGCCGTGGTCCTGCGATCGTCAGGGTATGTAACGACCCCCGGCCCGCCACGATTCCGGCCCAGGGATGCACCCGCTCACACCCCATCGGGCCTCGCAACCGGACAGCACGCCTCAGACCAACCGCATCCGAGGGCCGGAGCGAGCCGTCGGGTGACGATCCACCCGGAATGTCCGATACCGGATGGTGCGAGCGATCGGGACATCCCGGCCTCCCCGATCCGGCTTGATCTTTAGGAAAGGGATGCAGAGGTAGCGCAGGACAGCGGGGATACGGCGGCTGTAGCCGGTCGTGTGGGCGAGGCCGAGCTTGTCGCAGATGGCGTCGACGTGCTTCCCCACGGCGCTCTGCGACACGTGCGACCGCTGGGCGACAGCGGCGTTGGTGTGCCCGTGGGTCATTTCGTGCAGGACGTCCCGTTCGTGCGGGGTGAGTCGGCCGAACGGGTCGGGTCGCTCCGATCCGGCCGCCACCTGGCTAACCACCTCCGGGTTGAGCGCGGGGCCCCGGGCGGCGACCCGGTCGAGGCGTCGAGGGAGTCATCCACCTGGGCGACCGATTCCTTCGGGACGGTCCGCGCGCAGCCGGGCGGCGTAGCGCCGCTGGACGTACTGGGAGAGCACGAGGACGCCGGTGTCGGGCCAGCGCTCGCGGATCTCCAGCGCGGCACGCAACCCATCGTCGATGTGGGTGGGCTGCGGCAGCCGAGCCCACCACGGCCGGTTCGCCGCTCCCCTGTCACCGTCTCGCGTCCCCACCTAAGACGTCTGACAAGGCGGCGGGCTAGCGCTCGTCCGAGGCCCAGGAGCCGCCCCGGTAGAGGGTGCCCCGACCGCCCGGATCCGGCATCCCCGACGGTGGCGCACCATCCCGAGAAGGACCCGAGTCCGACCAGGGACGGTCGGCCGACTCGGGGTTTCGCGCGGCGCGGCGGGCCCGCAGCACCCGGGAGCCGACGAACCAGGCGACGGCCGCGACGCACGCGACGATCACGACGTTCTGGAGTGTGCCGACGTAGCCCTCGACGAGGTGCCAGTTGTCGCCGAGCAGGTATCCGGCGAGCACGAAGGTGGTGTTCCAGATCAGGCTGCCCAGCGTCGTGTAGAGCAGGAAGATCCGCACCGGCATCCGCTCCACCCCGGCCGGGATGGAGATCAGGCTCCGGAAGATCGGGATCATCCGGCCGAAGAACACCGCCTTCACGCCGTGCCGGAGAAACCACGCCTCGGTCCGGTCCACGTCGCTGAGCTTCACCAGCGGCAGTCGGGCGACGATGGCGCGCATCCGCTCCCGGCCCAGGGACGCGCCGATCAGGTAGAGCGCCAGCGCGCCCAGCACCGAGCCCAGCGTGGTCCAGAAGATCGCGCCGAGCAGGCTCATCCGCCCCTGCGCGGCCACGAAGCCGGCCAGCGGCAGGATGACCTCGCTGGGGATCGGCGGGAACAGGTTCTCCAGCGCCACCGCCAGACCGGCGCCCGGCCCGCCGAGCCGTTCCACCAGATCGCTGACGTAGCCGACGATTCCGCCCTCGGGCGGTTCGGCCGCGGCGGCGGGGGTTCCGGTGGCGAGCACGGCGTGCGACGTTCGAATCATGTCCCCACGCTACGAACCGATCCTGAGAATCGACCATGAGGCGGACCATCCGACCCCGCGGGTCGCCCCCACCGGCGGGCGTGCGGAAAACCGCACCCCGTTGCGGCTCGCGGTGGCGCAGCCGCCGTGCGTACCCCTGGATGTCGCACAGAACGCGCGGGCGCACGCCGACGCGGTCCGCGCGGCGCGCGCCCGGGTGGTGGTCTTCCCGGAGCTGTCACTGACGGGGTACGAGTTGCAGGGCCCGGTCGTGTCGGTGGACGACCCCCGGTTGGCGCCGCTGGTCGACGCGTGCGCCGAGGCGGGCACGCTGGCGCTGGCCGGTGCGCCGGTGGCCGGTGACCACATCGGGGTGCTGGCGGTGACCGGCGACGGGGTGACCGTGGCGTACCGGAAGATGTGGCTCGGCGGCGCGGAGGCGCAGCGGTTCCGGCCGGGCGACACACCAAGGGTGCTCGATGTGGACGGGTGGCGGATCGGGCTGGCGGTCTGCAAGGACACCGGCGTCGCCGCGCACGCGCAGCGCACGGCCGCGCTCGGCATTGACGTGTACGCGGCGGGGGTGCTGGAGTTGGCGCGCGACGCCGGCGTTCCGGACGAGCGGGCCCAGCGGATCGCCACGACACACCGGGTCTGGGTGGCGGTGGCGAGCTTCGCCGGGTCCACCGGCGGCGGCTACACCGAGGCGGCGGGCCGGTCGGCCATCTGGACGCCGCAGGGTGAGGTGACCGCCCGGGTGGGCACGGCACCGGGCGAGTGGACCGCCACGACCCTCCACTGAGGGTGCCGCCGGAGTCGACGACCGGCCCGAGGGCCCCCGACGAGGGACCGGTTGTCGTACCGCTGCGGCAGGATCGGGGCCATGAGTGCGATCCCCTCTCGGCTGTCCGTGGTCACTCTGGGCGTACGCGACATGGGTTCGCTGCGGTCGTTCTACCGCTCCCTGGGCTGGCCGGAGCTGTCGGCGAGCGACGACGGCTGGTCGGCGTTCCTGCTCGGTGGCGTTCTGCTCGCGCTCTATCCGCTGCCGGATCTGGCCGCCGAGGCGGCACCCGGCGTCGCCGGTCCGGCCGGCGGCTGGTCCGGCGTGACCCTCGCCTGCAACGTCGATGACCGCGCCGAGGTCGACACGGCCTTCGCGGCGGCCGTCGCGATGGGGGCGACGGTGGTGGCGGAGCCGACCGACCGCCCGTGGGGTGGCCGCTCGGCCTACATCGCCGACCCGGAGGGCAACCGCTGGGAGATCGCCTGGGCGGGCACCGCCGTCTTCGACGAACGCGGTGCCCTCGTCTCCTTCGGCTCGTGAGTGCCGACGTTGCTCACAGGTGACCGCCCTTGAGATGCTTCGGTCCATGACCATCTTCCCGCCGACGTTCGCCGAAGATGTCGTGAATCAGCCGGCCCAGGCACAGGTCGAGTCGTTCATCGACGAACACCGCGGAGCGCTCAACGGCGCCCTGGACGGGCTGACCGAGGAGCAGGCGCGTCGCTCTTTGGTGCCATCGCGGACGACGCTGCTGGGTCTGGTGAAGCACGCGACCTTCGTCGAGAAGGTCTGGTTCGACGAGGCCGTCACGTGCCGGTCGCGCGCCGAGATCGGGATCCCGGCGACGCCGGACGAGTCGTTCATCCTCGATGACGGCGACACGATCGCCGCCGTCCAGCAGGCCCACCGCGAGGCGTGCGAGGCGTCGCGCCGCGCGACGGCGTCACTGGGTCTGGACGACCTGCTGCGCGGCAACCGGCGCGGTCCGCTGCCGCTGAACTGGGTGTACCTGCACGTGCTGCGCGAGCTGGCTCAGCACTGCGGGCACGCGGAGATCCTGCGCGAGCAGATCCTCAGCGAGTAAGGCGCCGGCGCGGCGTTACTGGATCACGCTCTGGCCGACCGGGGCGGTGTCACCGAAGCGGCGCAGGGTCCAGCGGGCCGGCGGCCAGCCGCCGGTGTCCTGGTCGGTGACCCACTCGGTGATTGAGGCCGGCGGCACGTCCAGGTCGAACGCCCGGAAGATCGGCTGCGCGGCGAGCGCGTGGAAGGCGCCCTCGACGGTCTCGCTGTGGCCGACCAGGACCACGGTGCCGCCCCGGTGCCGGTGCGCGATCTCCATGATGGCGCGGCTGACGCGCACCACCAGTTCGGCCCAGCTCTCGTTGCCGTCCTCGAACGGCCGGAACACTCCCCCACCGGGCACCGCGTGTTCGGTACGGAAGCGGGTGACCGGCAGCCCGTCCGCGTACGGCGGGGTGTGCCAGGTGCACAGGCCGCAGTCGGCCAGCGGGCGGACGCCGAACGCCGCGGCGATGGGCTGCGCGGTCTCGACGGTGCGGCGCAGCACGGACGAGTAGACCGCCAGCGGCCCCTCGACGGCGTAGTCGTCGACGAGCCGCTGGGCCAGCCGGTGTGCCTGGTCGTGGCCGAGCGGCGTCAGCCCGCGGCATCCGTGCGGGCCGCCCACGATCCCATCGACCTGGTGGACCGACTCGCCGTGCCGCACGAAGATCAGCCGTGTTCGCATCGGCCCATCATGCCAGCGACGTACGCGGATGGATCAGCCGTCCGTACGAGATGACGGCCGTCAGCCGGCGTCCAGCACCTCGCGCAGCCGTGCGGCGAACTCTTCGGGCTTGCCCGCATAGCCGAACTCGCCTCCGAGGAAGCCGCCGTGGTGACTCGGGAACACCACGGCCTCCTGGCCGAGCAGCGCCGCCGTGCCGAGGGCCGTACGGTCGGTGTACGTGCCCGCCGACTCCTCGCCGACCGCGATCACGATCCGGGTCGGGGACGCCGTGAGCACGCTCGCGTCGGGTTGGTAGTCGGTGATCGCCCACGAGCTCTTCGACAGCAGCGGATCGTCGCGGCTGCCGTCGTCGTCGGTCGGCATGCCGACTATCGCGGGGTCGGGCGCGGGCTGGGCGAAGTAGGCGTCGGTGAACTCGCCCTGCCACGACGTCATCGCGATGAACGCGGCCATGCCGGCGCCGAATCCCTTCGCCTGGTACGCCTCGTAGAAGGCGGCCTGAGCGCGCTCGGCTGCCGTGACGTCCGGGAGCACCGCGTTGATCGGCGGCTCGTGGGCCACCAGCGTGACGACGTCGCCGGGATGGGCCGCGACGAGTTCGAGTGCGGTCACCGCACCGCCGCTGCTGGCGAACACGTCCACCGGGCCGGCGTCGAGCGCCTCGATGAGCAGGTGCAGGTCGGCCGCCTGCTGCTGTGGCGTGTGGTCGGACCGGCCGTCGGTGCGGACGCTGCGGCCGAGGCCGCGCGGGTCGTAGGTGACGACGGTGCGGTCGGTGAAGTGCGCGGCGAGCGCGTCGAAGCCCTCCGCTGTCATCGGCTGGCCGATCATGAGCAGCGCGGGACGCCCGCCGCCCGGGGGTAGGGGGCCGCGGACGTCGTAGACCAGCTCGACGCCGGGCAAGGCGAGGGTGTGCGTCTGCTTCGTCGTCATGCCGGTGAGACTACGACAGATGCCCTCAGTCGGCGGTGCGCCCGGCGGGCAGCCCGCGGGCCTGATTGAGCAGTTCGTCGAGGTGTGTGCCCGTCTGCCGCGGCAGCCGGCCACGGTCCACCAGCTCGGCGATGGTGTTTCGCAGGTCGGCGATGCGCCGCTCGCGGTCCTTGGACCGTCGGTTCACGTCGGCGAGGTCGTCGCGAAGGTCCTCCGCGGTCTTGCGGTCGACATCTCCGCGGGCCACCGCCGCGGCGAGCACGTCGGTGAACTCGTCGCTGACCTGGCGGAAGCTGACCGGCACCTGCTGACCGACGGTCGAGGGCGCGGCGCTGGCGGTCGGCGGCGACGGAGACGCCGATGCCGGCGGCCTCGGTGCCTGCGTACTGGGCGCGGGTGTCGGGGCGGAGGTCGACGGCGGGGCCGCGACCTGCCCGGACCCGGTTGTGTCGGGTGCGCCGAGGCCCTGGGTGAGCAGCGCGCCGAGGCCGACCAGCACGGCGAGACCGGCCGTGACGAGGAGGGCCAGGGGTTGGCGCGATCGGCGGCGGGCCGGCACGGCCGCGACCGGCACGGGACGCGCGGCCGAGCGGTCGATCAGGGTCGGCGGGTGGGCCGCCGAGGCGGGCGCCACGATGCGCAGCAGCTCGGTGGGGGGCTCGACCGGTTGACCGGCGCCGAACCGGCGGGCCAACTGCGCGGCGCTCGGCCGGCGGGCCGGGTCGGCGGCGAGGCAGGCGAGGGTCAGCTCGGCGATGTCGGCGGGCAGGCCGTCCACCCGCAGCGGCGGCACCGGTGTGCCCCGCCGGTGCACCTCGAGGGCGTCCTCCCAGCTCTGGACGGGCAGGGGCGCCTGGCCGGTGAGCGTGCGGTAGAGCAGCGCGCCGAGGGCGTACACGTCGCTGGCCGGGTCGGGCGGACCGGCGGCGAGGCGCTCGGGGGCGAAGTACGCGGGTGTGCCCATCAGCGGCTCGCCAGACTGGCTGTCGAGCCCGCCGAGCGCGGCGATGCCGAAGTCGAGGACCTTGGCGCCGGTGTCGGTGAGCATGACGTTGCCCGGCTTGACGTCGCGGTGCACCACGCCGATGCGGTGCGCGGCGGCCAGCGCGGCGGCGATGTGCCCGGCCACGCGGACCGCCTCCGGCCAGGGCAGGGGGCCGTTGCGCAGCCGGTCGGCCAGGTTGTGGCCCTCGACCAGCTCCATCACCAGGTACGGGACGACGACGCCGCCGGTCAGGGTCGCCTCGGCGTAGTCGTACACCTGGGTGACGTGTGGGTGGGTGAGCCGGGCGGCCGCGCGGGCCTCGCGCTGGATGGTGGCCCGCAGTTGCGGGTCGGCGGCGAGCTGCCCGGCGAGCACCTTGATCGCGACGGGCCGGCCGAGCACCTCGTCGTCGGCCCGCCACACTTCGGACATGCCACCGAGCCCGATCCGCTCGTGCAGGACGTAGCGGTCGTGGAGGCGGAGGGTGGGCGTGAAGGGTGACATGGCTTCACCAGTCTGCCTGGCGAGTGCCCCTTCGACCACTCTGCGTGTCCGGCCCGGCACCGCTCGTCCCATGCGTGCCCAAATGGGTCAGGAGCAGCGGGTCACCGTCGGCATCGGTCGGGGCTGGATCCGGTCGGCGAGCCGGCGCAGGGCGACGGCGGTCACCTGTCGGGTCGGGGCGAGCAGCGCCCGGCGGGGTCGCTCGGCCTGGACCGGGGCGTCCGGTCGGGCCGAGTTGACGTGTCGGTTCATCGCGTCGAGAGCGGTGACGTAGCCGGTCGGGAATTCCATGGTCAACTCCTCGGGACAGGTCCGGTGGAGGCCCGGACGACGAGTGCGGTGGGCAGCAGCACCTGACCGGCTGCGGCGTCCGCGGGTGGGTCGAGCAGCAGTTCGGCGGCGATCCGGCCCTTCTCCTCGGCGGGTTGCCGGACGGTGGTGAGGCCGGCCGACGCGGCCTCGGGAATGTCGTCGAAGCCGGTCACCGAGACCGGCGGGTTGGTGCCGCCCGGTCGCTGGGCCAGCGCGTCGAGCACACCGAGGGCGAGGACGTCGGAGCCGGCCAGCACGGCGGTCGGCGGTGCCGGCCCGTCGAACAGCCCGGCGACGGCGGCGGCCGCGGCCTGGCGGCTGTTGCCCAGGGCGTTGACCAGCGTCAGCTCCGCCCAGCCGACGCCGACCTCGGCGAACGCGTCGGCGAAGCCGGCAAGCCGGCCGCGGGTGGTCGGGTGCCACGCCTCGTGCACCCCGGACAGGGTGACGGGGCCGGCCGGCGCGTCGGGCAGCACAGCGTCGGCGAGCAGGGCCACCCGGCGGTGACCGAGGCCGGCCACGTGCGCGGCGACGCTGCGAGCCGCGGCCCGCTCGTCGATGCCGACGAACCGCTCGTCCGCGCCGGCGTCGTCGTGCGACGCCGTGCTGACGTAAGGCAGCCCGCGCGCCCGGATCACGTCCAACGCCCACTCCTCGTCGGCGACGCAGTAGACGCAGAAGCCGTCGACGGCGGCGTTCTCCACCGCCCGGCGGGCGTCGGTCTGCGCCGGTGGGAGCGGCACCAGCAGCATGCTGGTGCCGTGTCGCTCGGCGGCGCCGCTCACCCCGGTGAGGAAGCGGATCGCGAAGGGGTCGGTGAAGGCGTACGACAGCTGCGACGTGAACAGGACCCCGATCGAGCCGACGAAGCCGCGGCGCAGGGAGCGGGCGGTGGGATTGGGCCCCGGGTAGCCGAGCTGGCGCGCGGCGGCGAGGATCCGCTCACGCAGTGCCGTGGAGAGCTGGTCGGGGCGACTGTAGGCATTGGACACGGTGCTGCGGGAGACGCCGACGGCGTCCGCCACGGCTTGCAGTGTTGGCTTCACCCGGCACCTCTCTGTATCGATTCAGACTGGATCGATACAGAGATTAGCCCGACACGTCGGCAGCGGTCAATACCAACCCGCGAGCCCCTCAGGGAACCAGCACCACGCGGCCCCGCAGACCACCGGTAGCCAGCCGCTCGTGCGCCGTCGCCACCTCGTCCAGTGGAAGGCGGTGCGCAAGCCGCAGAGTGAGGCGTCCACTGTCGACCAGCGCGGACAGCTCGGCGAGCCTGGCGCCGTCGGCGCAGACCTCCTGCACCACGACCCGCGTCGCCCGCAACGGCGGTGGCGCGAACGGCGCCACCAGCGCGACGAAGACTCCCCCGCCGCGCAACGCCTCGTGCGCGGTCACGCCCACGACCGCGGCGTCGACCACCGCGTCGACCCCACCCGGGACCACCGAGCGCACCGCGGCGCCGAGCCGGTCGGTACGCGCCACGAACCAGTCCGCGCCCAACCCGCGTACCAGCTCCTCGTCCCGCGCGTCGGCGACCGCGACGGTCCGGATGCCGCGCGCCGACGCCAGCTCCAGCAGCAGCCCACCCACGCCGCCGGCCGCGCCGGTGACCAGCAGCGTCCGTCCGCTCTCCAAGCCGGTCAGCGCGAGTGAGCGGGCCGCGGTGAGACCGATCAGCGGCAGCGTCGCCGCAACCTCGGGAGCGACGGTACGCGGCGCCGGCGCGACCGCGTCCTCGTCCAGCACGACCCACTCAGCCTGAGCGCCGGGCGCGGTTAGCACGTCGCGCAACCCGATCACCGTCGCGCCCACACCGAGCCGTCGTACGCCAGCGCCGACCGCGTCCACCTCGCCCGCCACATCCCAGCCCAACGGAACGACGGAAAGTGGCGGCAGCAGACCCGCCGCGCTCAATGCGCCGCTGCGTGTGGACAGGTCGATCCGGTTGACCGCGGCGGCGGCCACCCGTACCCGAACCTGCCCGGTCCCTGGCTCCGGCCGGGGCAGGTCGGCGATCTCCAGAACCTCGGGGCCGCCGAACCGGCGGACGATGACAGCTCTCATGCCGACGACGCTAGGAGCGATACCCTGCGGCGAGAAGGAGGCACCTTCGGGTGCCCTGGGCACCCGGGAGGTACGCGATGGCCACCAGGACGGCCGCGGAACGCCGCGAGCAGGAACGTAGCCGCTACAACGTGTTCCTCGCCGGATGCCCCGGCCACGAGCTGCTGGCGACGCTCAGCGACAAGTGGCTGACGCTGGTGGTGAGCGCGCTGGCCGACGGGCCGCTGCGGCACAGCGAGCTGGCCCGCACACTTGCCGGGGCGAGCCAGAAGATGCTCACCCAGACACTGCGCAAACTGGAACGCGACGGCCTGGTCAGCCGGTCGGTGACCGCGAGCGTGCCGGCCCGGGTCGACTACCGGCTGACGCCGCTGGGCGAGAGCCTGCTGCCGGTCCAGCGCGCCATCAAGGCGTGGGCCGAGACGCACATCGCCGAGGTGCACGAGGCCCGGGACCGGTACGACGCGACAAGCGCCTGACCCCACCAGGTTTGGACGCCCCCCGGCCGGGTCGTCACTGCGGGTACATCTCCTCCAGCAGCCGGCCCAGGATCTCCGGCGTACGCTCCGGCGGCTCGGCCTCGACGCACAGCCGCTCCATGGCCACGGCGTAATAGTCGAGGTCCTCGCGCTTGTCGAGGTAGATGGCGCTGGTGAGCTGTTCGATGTAGACGATGTCGGGCAGCTCCTGGTCGCCGAAGCGCAGGATGGTGAAGGCGCCACCGGCCGCCGCGTGGCCCCCGGCGGCGAACGGGATGACCTGGAGCCGGATGGTGGGCGACTTGGTGGCCTCAATGAGCGCGACGAGCTGCTCACGCATCACCTCGGCACCGCCGATCGGACGGCGCAGCGCCGCCTCGTCCACGACGGCCCAGAGCTGCGGCGGGTTGTCCCGGTGCAGTAGTTGCTGGCGCTGCATCCGCAACTCCACGCGGCGATCGATCTCGGCGGCGCCGGCCCCGCCGTGCCCGAGCAGCACGACCGCGCGAGCGTACTCCCGGGTCTGCAACAGGCCGGGGACGAACTGCACCTCGTAGCTGCGGATCAGCGCGGCCGCCGCCTCCAGGCCCAGGTACGACTGGAACCAGCTGGGCAGCACGTCCCCGTAGCGGTGCCACCAGCCGGGGCTGTTGGCGTCCCGGGCGAGCTTCAGCAGTGCCGCGCGCTCGCCCTCGTCGCTGACGCCGTACAGGGTGAGCAGGTCGGACACGTCGCGTTCCTTGAAGCCGACCCGCCCCAGCTCCATCCGACTGATCTTCGACTCGGAGGAGCGGATCTCCCACCCGGCGCCCTCCCGGGTCACCCCGCTGGACTCCCGCAGGCGGCGCAGTTGGGCGCCGAGCAGCATGCGCAGCACGGTCGGCCCGGTTGTCGGGCCGCCCTCGGCGGGAACCATCGTCACGTGCGGACCTCCGGATACCGACCACGCGGTCGGGCACCCAGCCCGGCCGACGTGTAAGCATGCCATGGACCGACAGTGAGGTGAACTCCTCCGGACCGGCGATTCAGTCCCGTCCCCGGGACGGCCTTCGACGACCGGTCAGTTGATCAGGTGATCGAAGTCGCCGTCGCGTGCGCCGAGCACGAACGCGGCGATCTCGTCCACTGTGTAGATCAGCGCGGGTCCCTCCGGATGGCGCGAGTTGCGAACGGCGATGCCGGCTCCCCCGGGCAGTTCGGCGAGTTCGACGCAGTTGCCGCTCGGGTTGCTGCGGCGGCTCTTCTGCCAGCTCAGCGGGGGCAACTGAGTAATCGGAACGCCATTGGGTGGCTGTTGCATGAGAGGCGTCTTTCTGCTCACGAGCCCGCCGGTGCCCGTGGGAGGAGCGGTGACGGCGAGGGTGCGGTATCGACAGTGGACGGTTATGCACGTGCATCTGCTATTGCATCTGCACCGGACGGCGAGCATGATAACGCACGTGATCGGTGCTTATCCGTTCACTTTGCGTTACCCCGACTGGGGCAACCACCAGGGAAAACTGCCCGACGCGGCACCGCGCCGCGAGACCGAAGGCTGGAGGCGGTCGCGGCGATGGGAGGTCTCGTGCCGGATCCGATGAGCGTCGCCTCCGGCATCTGTGCGGCGGGAGCATTGCTCTCCTCCTGGCAAATGCGCCGACGGGCCCTGCGGGCCGAGGCCGAGATCGGGCACCTCCAGGCCGAGTTGGCCGCCGAACGGCACGCCGCCAGCCACGACCCGCTCACCGGGCTGCCCAACCGACGCGCCTTCTACCGCCTCGCGGCCGCGCTGCTCACCAACGCCGACGGCCAGCCGCTGATCGCCATCGTGCTCGACCTCGACGACTTCAAGCAGATCAACGACCGGTACGGGCACGCCGCCGGCGACCAGGTGCTGATCAGCGTGGCCGAACGGCTGGCCGGTTTCGCCGGGGACAACCTCGTCGCCCGCCTCGGCGGCGACGAGTTCGCGGGCCTGCTCGCCAGCCCGACAGTCGACCGGCGCTGGATCGAGCACGCCACCCGACGCCTCAGCGAGACCGTCGCCGCGCCCATCCGGCTCAGTGGGTGCAGCGTCCGGGTCACCGCCTCGGTCGGGCTCGCCCCGGTGACCGGTCCGGCCCAGCTCACCGACGCGCTCAGCCGCGCCGACGCGGCCATGTACCAGGCGAAGAGCCTCGCCGGCCCGCGGTCGCCCCGCCAACTCGTCGACAGCGTCCGCCTCGCGGAGGGGTGACCGGTCAGGTGGCGGGTCCGCCTCAGGTGGCGGGTCCGCCTCAGGTGGCGGGTCCGCCTCAGGTGGCGGGTCCGCCCCAGGTGGCGGGGCCGCCCCAGGTGGCGGGGCCGCCTCAGGTGGCGGGTCCGCCTCAGGTGGCGGGTCCGCCGAACCACCGGGGCAGCTGACCCACCAGGTCGGTCTGATCGTCGCCGGCCCAGGCCACGTGGCCGTCCGGCCTCAACAGCACCGCGGGTACGTCCAGTTCCGCACTGACGTCGACGACGTGGTCGACCCGGTCGGCCCACCCGTCGACCGAGAGCCGGCCGGTCTGGTCGAGCAGCAGCCCACGACCGCCGTGCAGCAGGTCGTAGAGCCGTCCCCGCGTCAGCCGCACGTCCCGCAGGTGCCGACCGAGCAGCTCGTGGCCCGCGCCGAAGTCGTAGCGGACCCCCAGGCCGGTGACCTTCTCGATCAGGTACCGGTTGACGTCCTCGAAGTCCATCAGTTCCGACAGCAGGTGGCGGACTGCCTGCTGCCCCGGTTCGGGGGACAGCAGGAACATCTGCGCGCGGGTGTTGATGAGCACGTCGGCGGCCACCGGGTGCCGCTCGGCGTGGTAGCTGTCCAGCAGCCCGTCGGGCGCCCAGCCGTTGACCGCGGCGGCCAGCTTCCAACCGAGGTTCACCGCGTCCTGAATGCCGAGGTTGAGCCCCTGCCCGCCGGTGGGCGGGTGAATGTGCGCCGCGTCTCCGGCCAGCAGCACCCGACCGGCCCGGTAGCGCTCGGCCAGCCGGGTGGCGTCGCCGAAGCGGGAGAGCCAGCGCGGGGAGTGCACGCCGAAGTCGGTGCCCGCGTACGCCCGCAGTTGCTGTTGGAACTCCTCGATGGTCGGCGGGACGGAGCGATCCTCGGTGACCCCCGCGGCGGGCACGAGAACCCGGTACACCCCGTCCCCGAGCGGCCCGAGGCCGAACCGCAGGTGCGTCTTGCGGACCTCGGCCACCACGTCGGCCACCGTCTGCGCCGGTACGCCCACCTCCATCTCGCCCAGCAGCGACTCGACCCGGCTGGGTTCACCCGGAAAGCCGACCCCGAGCAGCCGACGGACCGTGCTCCGGCCGCCGTCGCAGCCGACGAGGTAGCGCGACCGCAGCGGCGTACCGTCGGCCAGCTCCACCGTCACCCCCTTGTCGTCCTGGCTCAGCCCGACCAGTTCGCAGCCGCGGCGGACCTCGACGCCGACCTCGACGGCGTGCTCCGCCAGCAGCCGGTCGGTGGTGGTCTGCGGAATACCGAGGACGTACGCGTGGGCACTGTCGAGACCGCCCGGCGACGGCTTGGGAATCGCGGCGAAGTAGCCACCGAGCGGATGCCGCGTGCCCAGGGCGAGGAAACGCTCCAGCAGACCGCGCTGGTCCAGCACCTCGATGCTGCGCGCGTGCAGACCCAGCGAACGGACGTAGCGGGTCGGCTCGGCGTCCTTCTCCAGCACGACAACGTGCACACCGTGCAGTCGCAACTCGCTGGCCAGCATCAGACCGGTCGGCCCGCCGCCGGCAATGATCACATCGATCACGAGATCCCCCGATTTTCCCAGTTCTGGGCTTCGGGTGGAGATTCTGCGGCAGCACCCGGGTCTTGCCGCAAGACCCCCGGTGCGCTATATGTTGGAGGTGGCAGGGAGCGCGACGTCCCTGCCATTTCTGTTTCGTCCCGGCCTTCCCGCCCTCCCGCCTCAGCCGTCAGCGCATTGTGGACAGGTGGCGCTCCAGTGCGGCGTACGACTCGGCTACCCCCTGCGCCATCCCGGACCCGGCCATGCCGTCGCGCTGCTCGGTGGTGTCGAAGCGGGTGGTGCCGGTGAGCACCGTGCGGCCGTCCTGCTCGGTGAAGACCAGCGTCTCCACCGCCACCTGGCCGGGCATGCCCTCGAACTCGAACGTCTGCACGATCCGCTCCGGCGCGACGATCTCCTGGAACTCGCCCCGGAAGGCGTACTCGTTGCCGTCCGGGGCGTGCTCGACGAAGCGGTAGCGACCGCCCTCGCGGAAGTCGATCTCGACGTCCAGCGGATTGCCCCGGCCCCACCAGTGCCTGAGGTGTTCGGCCTGGGTGTGTGCGGCGAAGACGAGGTCGCGCGGGGCGTCGAACGACCGGGTCATCGTGATGTCCCGGTCGGAGGACACGTCGATCGCCAGGTCACGGGTTTCGGTCACGGCTGGTCTCCTTCAGGTCGCGTAGGTAGTCGTCCAGGGCGTCGTGGCGCTCGTCCCAGAGCCGGCGGTACTGGTCGACCCACTCGGCGAGGGTGCGCAGCGGCGCCGGGTCGAGCCGGCAGCGCCGCCACTGCGCCTCGCGGGTCCGCACGATCAACCCGGCACGCTCCAGCACCGTGAGGTGCTTGGAGATCGCCTGGAGGCTGATCGGGAACGGCTCCGCCAGTTCGTTCACCGTCGCCTCGCCGGTCGCCAGCCGGGCCAGGATGGCGCGGCGGGTCGGGTCGGCGAGCGCGGCGAACACGGCACTGACCGAGTCTGCTGTCATGTCGCTTTCAACCACCTAGATGATTAACCGATGAGTTGAATTTACAGCTCATCCGCTGTCTGTCAACCCGTCCCGCAGATGACGCGGTGCCGCCCTGGTGAGTCACCCCAGAGACCGGGTATGGGGAACCCGGCCGTCCCGTCGCCGAGAGGAACCCGTCGTGGTGAGCATTCGCGCCCTCGTCCTCAACTGCACGCTCAAGCCGTCGCCAGCCCCGTCCAGCTCCGACCAGTTGGGTCGCGAGGTGCTGGCGGAACTCGCCCGCCAAGGCGTGGACGGCGAGATCGTGCGGGTGGTCGACCACGGCGTGCGCTTCGGGGTGTCGACGGACGAGGGCGACGGCGACGGCTGGCCCGCGATCCGCGCCAAGCTGCTCGCGGCCCAGATACTCATCATCGCCACACCGATCTGGCTGGGCCAGCCCGCCAGCGTCACCAAGATGGTCCTCGAACGCCTGGACGCCGAACTGTCCGAGACCGACGACGAGGGACGGCTGCTCACCTACGGCAAGGTGGCCGGCGTCGCGGTCGTCGGCAACGAGGACGGCGCGCACCACACCATCGCCGAAGTCCAGGGCGCGCTCAGCGAGGTCGGCTTCACCCTGGCGGCGGCCGGCGCGACCTACTGGGTCGGCGAGGCACTGCACAAGGTGGACTACCGCGACGCCGGCCCCAAGCCGGACACCACCGGCCGCACCACCAAGGCCCTCGCGCTCAACAGCGCGCACCTGGCCCGGCTGCTCGCCGAGCAGCCGTACCCGCCGCCGGAGGCGCAGGGCGCCGCCGTGGGCCCGAGCCGCGAGCCGGCCTGACGGGCCGTCCGGCCCCGGGCGTGCCAGGGGGTACGGTCAGCGCCAGCCGTAGCCGGCGCGCAGCGCCTGCCCGACCCGGTCGAACCGGGGCCGGTCCAGCACGGCGCCCTCGCGGCGGATGCTGTCCTCGCGCATGGTGAGCACGCGGTCCAGCCGGACCCAGCTCGGCCGCTTGTCGCGGTCCCACTCGCCGGGGCCGAGCGCGAACCAGTGCCGCTGACCGTCCCGCTCGCTCTGGCTGGACAGCATCAGCCCGAACAGCGTTCGGCTGTGCCGTCCGACCACCAGCACCGGGCGGTCCTTGCCCTGGCGGGGGTCGTCCTCGTACGGCACCCAGGTCCAGACGATCTCGCCCGGGTCGGCCTGGCCGTCGACCTCCGGCGCGTAGCTCAGCTCGCGCCGCTGCAACGCGCTCACCTGGCGAGGGCGGGCCACCCGCGCCGGAGCCGGCCCGGTACGCCGGGGCGACGGGATGACCGCGCCCACCCGGGAGATGCGTTGCGCCACGTTCCTCAACAGACCAGCCACGGCGGGCAGCCTACCGGCCCCGGCGCGGCCCGCCGGAGTCGGCGCGCTGCGGCAGACTGGCCCGATGGACGAACTGCCCGACGACCTGCCGATCCTCGAGCGGCGCGCGGTGCGCGTGGTCGTCTCCGACGACACCGACCGGGTGCTGCTGTTCCACACCCGTGACCCGGACCATCCCCGGCTGGGCACCTGGTGGGAGTTGCCCGGCGGCGGCATGGACCGCGGTGAGACGTACCGGGACACGGCCGTGCGGGAGCTGCGCGAGGAGACCGGCATCGTGATCAGCGCCGACCAGGTGGGCGCACCGACCTGGCGGCGACGGGCGAGCTTCCTGCACCGCCAACTGCGCCACGTCCAGGACGAGGTGATCGTCGCCGTACGGCTGAACGGGCCCGGGCCGGACGTGGACGAGGCGGACCGGCTCGACTACGAGCGTGAGGACTACTTCGGCTTCCGGTGGTGGCCGCTGCCGGAGGTGGTGGCCAGCGAGGAACGGTTCTATCCGGGCCAGCTCCCCCGGCTGATCACGCCCTTCCTAGCCGGCGAGCAGATCGACGAACCGTTCGAGCTGTGGTCGTGACCGGGGTCGGTGCGGATGCCGGACCGGGTCGCGCCGGGCAGAGTGGGGGCATGACGACCGACCTGCACGGCCCGCTGTCCGCGTACGCCGAACGGCTGCACGCCACCATCGGCGATCGGCACCACGTCGCCTCCCCGCTCGGCGCCTGGCTGCTGCTCGCCGTCAGCGCCGCGACGACCGAAGCCGGCCCGGCGGCCCGCCTGGACGCGGCGGGCGAGGGACTGGCGGCGGCCCTGGGCACCGACCTGGGCAGCGCGGCCGACGTGGCCCGCACGCTGCTGGAGGCGCCGCACCCGCTGGTCGCGTCCGCCACAGCGTTGTGGCTCCGAGCGGTTCGAGGAGTCGACGAGTCGGCCGGATGGCGGGCCGCGCTCCCGGCGACGACCGAGGTCGGGGCGCTCCCCGACCAGGCCGGGTTGGACGCCTGGGCGCGCGAGCACACCGACGGCCTGATCGAGACGTTCCCCCTGAAGGTCCGCCCGGACGTGGTGTTCGCCCTGGCCAGCGCGCTGGCCACCCGGATCTCGTGGGCCGAGCCGTTCGACGCCACTGACGCCCGCGCGCTCGGTCCCGGTAGCGCCTGGGCCGGCGACCTCCGTCAGGCGTTGCGCAGCCCGAGCCACGGGCACCGGGGCGCCATCGTCGCGACCGAACGGGCGGGTGACGTGATCGTGCACGCCGCCCGCGCCCAGGCGAGCGAGGGCGCGGGGCTGGTGGTCCTCTCGGTGGCCGCCGCGCCGGACGTGCCGGCGGGCGATGTGCTCGCCGCCGCGTACCGTCTCAGCGCCGGCGCAGCCGACGGCGCGCAACCGGCGGGCCGGCGGTCACTGTTCGACCTGCCCCTCGGCGAGACCCCGCTGTGGACACTGCGCGAGGAGCGGGTACGGACCCGTGCGCGCGATGGCCGCGAGGAGCGGCATGAGGCGATACTCCCCTGCTGGTCGGCGCGGAGCGAGCACGATCTCACGGCCGAGACGCTGGGCTTCGAGGCCGCGGTCGTCACACTGGCTCGGGCACTCGGCCAACCGGTCCAAGGTTTCGAGGCGGGTCAGGTGACGATGGCCCGGTACGGCCGGTACGGGTTCGAGGCGGCGGCGGTGACCGGGATGTTCGGCACGGTCAGCCTGCCACCGGAGGGGGTCGCCCGCACTGCCGAGCTGCGCTTCGGCCACCCGTACGCCGTGGTGGCCGTCGCCACCGACAGCAGGGCGGACGGGAGCACCGGGCCCTGGCACGGGGTGCCGGTCTTCTCGGCCTGGGTCACCGAGCCGGCGGACGTGGACGGGATCGACACCGAGCGCTGACGGGTGCCGGCAGTCCAGCCGGCCGACACCCGTCAGCGCCCGGTCACTTCCTAGTTGTTGGGGTCGAAGTCGCAACTATCGTCGTAGGGCGCGCCGTATCCACCCTGATACAGATTCGCGGCAACCTCGAAGCGGTTACCCTGCCACTTATTCTGGTAACGCCCCAGGGAGTAGAGCACTGCAAAGGTGTAGTCATCGAGGAAACGTGGGACCGCTCCAATCCCATAAGTGGTCCATTGTGCAGAGTGGAAAGCCTCGTGTCGCATGAGGTCCGGTCCCTTCTGCTCGGCAACCGCGCGACCGTACTTGTCCTGGAGACACACGCGACTCCTGGCTTCGTATCGAAGCTCCTCTTTGAACTTGTCGCGACCCTTGAAGAAGAAATAGTCGCCTGTCGTCTGCGGCTGGTCACCTAGCGGCGGTGTCTCGCCGAAACAAACCTTCTGCCACAGATCCTTGAAGCAGGACGAGCCATGTGTCGTCGCCCACCCCAACCCGGCGGTGTTGCTCCCGTTCCAGAAATTCTCGGAACGGGTCACGGTCGAGGCCGACGGGACCCAGAACGCCACCTCGCTGGCCACCGCGCTGTACGACGAAGCGGACTCGTTGATGGCTACCACTCTGAACTCGTAGACGTCACGACTGTTGTCGTTGTACCAGGTGAATGCCGTGTCCGTGGTGTTGTACACCGCCATCCAGTCGCGCCGCTCCCACTTGTTGCGGACCTGGACCTGGTAGTAGGGCACGCCACAATCGGTCGTGGTGGACCGTGACCACTTCAGGTCCACCCGGGCATCGCCAGGGGTGGCGTAGAACGACCGCGCCGGCCCTGGCGTCGGAGCGACCGGCTTGGCGCTGACGGTGTTGCTGAGTGGGCTCTCCCCACTGATGTTGTCGGCCAAGATCCGGAACTGGTAGGTGTGCGTGTTGATGAGGATGTCCATCTTGATGGTGGACAGGCCGACGATGGGATAGATCCCGCGCGTCCAGTTCTGGCCGGACGTCGCGTCCCGGTACTCGATCCAGTGATAGACGTTCTTCGTGGCACTCGGCGTCCAGCTCAGCGTGACGCTCCCGCAGCCGACCGACGTCACCTTGAGGCCAGTGGGTGCCTGCGGTACGGGCGGCATCGGTCGTACGCTCACCACATTTGACGGGCTGCTCTCACCAGCGACGTTGCTGGCGCGGACGCGGTATTCGTAGACGTGCCCGTTGTTCAGGAAGCCCATGGTGATGCTGGTGCCACCCGGGACCGGATACTCGGCCCGTCGCCAACTCTGTCCCGCGGTCACATCCCGATACTCGATCAGGTAGTAGGCGTTGGGGAATGTGCTCGCAGTCCAACTGAGGGTGGCCTCGCCGTCACCCGCCCTCGCGGTCAGATTCGAGGGGGGCGCGGGAAGCGGGGGCAGGGGCTTGGCCGAGACGGTGTTGGACGCCGGGCTCTGTCCACCCGCATTCGACGCCGTGACCCTGAAGTCGTACCAGTGCCCGTTCTCCAGGAACTGCATCGTGATCGAGTTGCCGTCGATCGGCAACGGGGTCCGCTGCCACGACTGCCCAGCGGTGGTGTCCCGGAAATAGACGAAGTATTGGGCGTTGGGGGTCACGGACCGGGACCAGGACAGGGTGACCTTGCCATCGCCCGCCTGGGCCGAGAGGTTCGACGGCGGCGACGGCAGACTGTAGTAGGCGGTGGCCTGGACCGACGACGACTTCGGCCCCTCGCCGGCAACGTTCATCGCGGCGACCCGGTACTCGTAGACGTGCCCGTGGAGGAGATACTCCATCGTGATCGAGGTCTCGCTGCTGAGGTACTCAAGCCGGGTGAAGGTGCTCTGACCCGCGGTGACGTCTCGCCAGTAAATGGCGGAGTACGCGCCGGCCACGGGGGTGTCCCAGTTCAGTTCGATCTTTCCTTCGCCCATCGCGGCGGCACGAAGGTTGGTCGGAGCGCTCGGGAGGGCGTACGACGAGGTGGCGCTCGCGGCCGTACTGCTCGGTCCCTCGCCGGCCGCGTTCGTGGCCGCGACCTTGAACTCGTAGCGATGCCCGTGGGTCAGGTACTGGGCGGTGGCCGTGGTGCCCTCCGTGACCGGGTAGGGCCACGCCTTGAACGCGGACTCGCCCGCCGTCACGTCGCGTTGGTAGACGCGGTACCAGACGTTGGCGGTGACCGCCTGCCAGGAGAGCTGGATGGTCCCGTCGGACTTCGCCACGGCGGACAGGCTCGCTGGCGCGGCCGGCAGTGCCGGCGCGGGAGTCACCGCCGCGACGTTGCTCGCCGGTCCCTCGCCGGCGCCGTTCGTCGCGGAGATCTTGAACTCGTACTGGTGTCCATTGACGAGATAGAGCGCCTTCGCGGTGGTGCCTTCGGTCACCGGGTACGGCCACGGCGTGAAAGCCGCCTCGCCAGCGGTCACGTCGCGTTGGTAGACGCGGTACCACACGTTCGGGCCGGGAGCCTGCCAGCTGAGAGTCGCCTGACCGTCGCCGCGGGTGGCCGTCAAGGCCGTCGGCGCACCGGGTAGGGGGAAAGTGGCGGTCGCGCGGGCGGTGTTGGAATGGGCCGATTCCCCGCCCTGGTTGGTAGCGGCCACCTTGAATTCGTACTCGTGACCGTGCAGCAGGTAGGTGGCTGTCGCGGTGGTCATGTCCACGACCGGCAGCGGCCAGGCCGTGAAGGTGGTCTCCCCCGCGGTGATGTCCCGTTGGTAGACCCGATGCCACACCCTGCCCGGCGGCGCGGTCCAGGACAGTGCCACGTCCCCATTCGATCGCGCGGTCGCCACGAGGCCGCTGGGCGCTGCCGGCACCGCGTAGCTGGCGGTGGCCCGAGCCGTCGACGACCACGGCCCCTCCCCGCCACCGCCGACGGATCGGACGCGGAACTCGTATTCGGCTTGGTGGTCGAGCAAGCTGACAGTGAGGGTGGTGGCGGATCCGTCCGGGTGCGCGAGTGGCAGCCACTCGGTCTTGCCCGCGGTGATGTCCAGGCGTTCGACCTGGTAGTACCAGGCTCGGTCCGCCGGCTGCCAGTTCAGCACGATGTCGCCCGATGTCTTCGGGGCGGCGACCAGGCCGGTGGGTGCGGGAGGAGGCTCCACCCGAACCGTCGCCGACGCCGTGTTCGAAGGCTGCCCTTCGCCGACCTCGTTCTCGGCGGTGACCTTGTACTCGTAGAGATGACTGTCCCGCAGCAGGCTGAGGTCGATGCTGGTCGCACCTGTCGAGGCAGGAAGTCGGACCCACTGGATCTGTCCGACGGTCGTGTCCCTCTGGTAGATCCAGTAGTTGAGCCCTTGGCCGGTCGGCCCCTGCCAGGCGAGATGGACGCCACCCACCGAGTCCGCGGTCGCGGTGAGGTTGGTGGGCGCCGCCGGTAGCCGCGTCGGGTCCGGCACCGCTCGGGGCCAATCGATTTCGATGAACCGCGGCCGGTAGATGGAAACGTCGGCGATGGAGTCTTCCGTGTTGAGGGCGTTGACGTTATACGACAGAAGTAGCTTGCCGGGTCGCGCCAGATCCTGGTGTACGGACGTGTCGTAGACGATGATGGGAGGCGCATTTCCCACCTCCGGCGCCCGCGCCAATTCCGTCGGCCCACTGAACGGCCCGGTGGGCGAGTCCGCGAAGTAGGCGACAATCACGTTGTTGAAGACCAGGTGGGTATCCACCGTCGTCATGACGTAACGCCCGTCCAGCTTGCTGACCGTGAACGCCGTACCGACTCCACTGACGATTCGCGCCGAGGAGCTTTCGTCCGTGGACCAGGCAGCACCATTCCAGAACTGCCACTGCCCGGCCAATCCTCCAATCGGCACCCGCGCCACGTGGGCAAACTTGAAGTCAGCCGCGTGTTCCGATCCGTATACGTAGGTGTACCCGTTGTCGTTCACCAACGTCTGCCCCCAGGTGATCCGAGGGTCGTACGGCAGCTCACGCACCTGCGAAACCGTGAGCGCCGGAAGGCTCAACGTAACGAGCGCGTTCCCGGTCGGTACGACGTCCAGATTTCCGGGGCCCGTAGCTTCGTACCTGTTGACCAGAACTTCGAGATTGTTGCCGTTGACGACTGCACCTGCGACCCAACAACCGAGGCCGACGCTGTCGTCGCACATGAGAGACTTGGGAGCGCTCGACGTCCCGCCGTGCAGGGTCGCGGTTAGCGCGGATCCCTCCTGCACCACGAGCGTGTTGTGCACCATCGGAGAATTGACCGGGCGTGACCCGTCAGAATTCACCGAGCCGAGGAATGTGTCAGAGAAGAGCCATGCCACTCTGCCGTCCGGGAGGAGGACCGAAAATGTCCGATCACCGCCGGTCCAGTGACCCCCAGCGTTTCCGTACTGGGTGAACATGGCGTTCAGGGCTGCGGCCGACATACCCCCTGCGGGCAATGACGCCACTGCTTCCGCACGCGCTGGCATGGCAATTAATGTGCCAACCGCGAGGGAGAGGGCAATCGCGCCATTGATGGTGCGTCGAAGTCCGTGTTGGAACAGGGACAACGCAACCTCCTTTGCTGATGAGGCGTCGTCCCCTTCGGAAGGAGATCGAGGTGGCGCTGAAGCTAGCAGGTCTTGACACCCTTCAGCGACCCCGCATTATTTAATGATCACGATTGCCCGAAAAGTAGCTATTGTTGGCCAGATCGAAGCCACATCGGCGAGGTAACGGATTACGCACGCCCCGATACCCCGACATTGGCGACCCAGAGTCGATCAAGCACGAGATGCCGTGGGCACCTGCGGACCGGGGCAGCCCGGCCTCCCTGCCAGTCGGGGCCGGAGCGTCCGGATGCCGCGACAGAGCAACGCCGACCACGCGGCGCTGACGAGGGTGGGCAGGAGGTCACCAATCGCTCGTCGGCCAGACGGGATCGGGCTCGCTCCCGTCGCGGGGCAGTCGGGCCACCATCTCGTGGAACTCCCGTACGGTCACCGCCTCGCGCAGGGTCGCGAAGACGGCGCCCGTGCCCAACCGTGCCGTGGCCGCGTCGACTCCGGCACGCTGGCTCACCCGGCGCAGGAAGTCCACCGGACCGGCGTCCATGGGTGGCGGCGTGGCCGGCCCACCGACGTCGAGGCCCACACCGGTGTCGAACCCGTCGCCGCCGGTCGTGACGGCCGGGGTCGGGTCGGTCGGGTGGGCATCCGGCGCGAAGTCGTACAGGTAGCCGTCGACCTGGTCGGGGAGGTGCCCGGCGGGGTCGGGCGCGGCACCGGTGACGCGTTCCGCCATCGTGGTGAGCACCGCGCGGGCGACAGCGGCAGCCTGCCCGGTCGGTAGGCCGGAGCGCCGGGACACCGCGTCGATGAAGTGCCCAAACCCGTCGCCGCCCGCGCTGTCGGTCACGCCCGGGCGGTTACCCGCGCCCGACGAGGGCAAACAGCGCCGGAAGCGGGCCAGTCAGCGCAGCAGGTCGGCGGCCAACAGGTGATCGAAGATGAGCTGGTCGACCGGGGAGGTGCGGTGCCGGTCGGCGTACCCGAGCCAGGCCATCTCGGCGATCTCACTGGCCGGCCGCAACAGCCCCCGGTATCCGGCCTGGTAGCAGGTCATCCGAACGGTGATCCCGGTCGCGTGCCCGTGCGCCTGCGCGCTGAACGTGCCCAGGTGCACCGCGCTTCGCACGTCGACCTCGACGCTCAACTCCTCGTCGATCTCCCGGCGCAGGGTCTCCAGGTCGCTCTCCCCCGGCTCGCGCTTGCCGCCGGGCAGGTACCACACATCCTTGCCCTGCGAACGGGTGCTCAGCACCCGTCCGTCCTCGATGAGGATCCAGGCCACCTTGTCGATCTCGCGCACGCGCGCCTCCCGCCCCGCTGAGAGCGGGCACGCTACCACCCGGCGCGGACCGCGAGACACTCAGTTGGCCAGCAGGTCGAGCAGCAGCGCGGCGGTCCAGCCGAACGCCGGTGAGCCCAGCCCGGCACCCGTGTCCGGGTGGAAGTACTCGTGGCAGCCCGCCCCGGCGACCAGGTCGATCATCGAGCGGCGCAGGCCGGCCGCGAGCTCCGGATGCCCGTGGGTCAGCAGGCCACGCCGCACCAGCCAGCCGATGTTCAGCCAGCTCGGCCCGCGCCAGTAGCGCACCGGTTCGAAGTCGGTCGCGGTGCGGTCGTAGGTCGGCAACGGCCGGTCCATCCACCGGGCCACCCCGAAGCGCGGCGACCGGGCCTCGACGACCAGCGCGTCGACCTGCCGGGCGGGCAGGCCGGGCAGGATCAGCGGCGCGAGCCCGAGCACGGTACGCGCGCCGACGAGCCGATCGGTGCGCAGGTCGCGGGGCTGGAACGTGCCGGTGCCCGGGTCGTACAGCCGGCGTACCAACGCCTCGGTGACGCGGTCCGCGCGGACCCGGTGCGGGGCCGGGTCCGCGCCGGTCAGCGCGGCGATCTCGGCCAGCGCGTGCTCGGCGGCCCCGAACGCCGCGTTGAACAGCGGGCATTCCACCAGGAACGGATGGCCGTCGGCCAGGTCGCGGTCGGCGTAGCCGTGGTCGCGGTAGGCCGCGACGATCGCCAGGTAGCGCGCGTAGTCCAGGTCCGTGGGGCGGTGCGCGGCGTCGGCGTGCGCGGTGTCGTGCCGACGGTACGCGCGCATGACCGCCGCGTCGGCGTCGACCGCGGCCATCGGCTCGTCCCAGGCGGGGCTGTTGTCCAGACCGGACTCCCACGGGTGTACGACGCACACCAGGCCGTCGCCGGCGACGTCCCGCCGCGTCGCCAGGTACCGCTGCTGGGCGACCAGCGCCGGGTAGAGCCGGCCCAGCGCGGCCAGCCCGGCCGGATCGGGCGATCGCCGGTACGCCAGCAGCGCGGCGAGCGCGTGCACCGGCGGCTGGACCAGGCCGGAGGTGTCCATCGTCGGCGCGCCCTCGACGTCGGACGAGCGCCACAGCTCCGGCCCGGGGAAGTACGCGCCGACGCGCGGCGCCGGGTTGAAGACGATGTGCGGCACCCGCCCGTCGGCCCACTGCGCCCGGAACAGGCTCGTCAGCTCCTGCCAGGCCCGTTCGGGACGCACGTGGGCCAACCCGATCGCGATGAACGCGGAGTCCCAGCTCCACTGGTGCGGGTAGAGCGTGCGCGACGGGACGGTGTGGTCGTGCTCCCAGTTGGCGTCGAGGGTGGCGACGGCGAGCCGACGCAGCCCGGCCAGATCGGTCGGACCACCGGTGCGGGTGGGGACAGCGCCGGCGGTCATGCGGCGGCCTGCCGGGGCAGCGCGTGCCGCAGCACCGCGGCGGCCTGTTGCAGGGCCCGGACCGGGTCGCCGCGCAGCCGGCACTCCAGGGCCAGCCAGCCACGGTAGTCCAGCTCCAGCAGGGTCCGCACGAGCGCCGGCCAGTCCAGGTGCCCGGTGCCCGGCTGGTACCGGTTGGAGTCGCTGACCTGCACATGCCCGAGGTACGGCGCGGCGGCGCGCAGCGCCCGGTGCACGTCGTCCTCCTCGATGTTCATGTGGAAGGTGTCGGCGACCACCCGCACCGAGGGCAGCCCGAGCGCGGCGCACAGGGCGACCGCCTCGTCGAGCCGGTTGACCATGTGGTCCTCGTACCGGTTGAGGGGTTCGAGGAAGAGGGTGACCCCCTCGGCGCGGGCGTGTTCGCCCAGCTCGCCGAGGGCGTCGAGGAGCACCTGGCGGTCGCCGGCCGGCGGGCGTGGCGGCTCGAACGGCGGCAGCCGCCGGGAGAACATGCCCCACGCGGCCGGGGTCATCGCCCCGACGCCGCCCAGCTCGGCGATGACCGAGAGCTGGGAGCGCAGGTTGCGCACGGCGTCGGCGGACCGGGCGGGGTCGAAGTCGCCGATGAAGTGGTCCATCTCGACGCAGACGGTGGGCATCACCACCCCGGCGGCGCGGGCCCGGCGCAGCTCGGGCAGTCGGTCGGCGAACGCGAGGTCACCGCGTCCGCGCAGCTCGATGCCCTGGTAGCCGAGCGCGGTGGCGAGGGCGTACTTCTGGATCAGGTTGGTGCCCGGCAGGAGCTGTTCCTGGCAGGCCAGCGCGATGGTGGTCATCTAGAACCTCAACACCACTTGGAGGACGTCACCGGCGCCGCGGTCGAGCAGCGCGAGGGCGTCGGCGACCGCGCTGGCGTCGACGATGTGGCTGACCAGCGGCAACGGGTCGACGCTGCGCTCAGCCACCAGGTCCATGAAGGTCTGCGCGACCCGGTCTCCGGTCCACCGGCCGGCCATGCCCGGCGCGGGGGTGGGCCCGGAGACCTGGGCGGCCACCAACTGGATGCGGTTGTGGTGGAACTCCTCGCCGAGGCCGAGCGCGTCGGCCTGGCCCTGGTAGAAGCCGGCGGCCACGACCCGGCCGGCGTGTGCGGTGGAGCGGATCGCCTCGTGCAGCGCCGGGTACGCCCCGGACAGCTCCAGGCAGACGTCCGCGCCCCGGCCGTCGGTGGCCGCGCGCAGCACGGCGGCGGCAGACTGGGTTGCGACATCCACTGTGGACCGCGCGCCGTAGCGGGTGGCGTACGCAAGCCGGCCGGGCACCTGGTCGACGGCGACCACCCGGGCGCCGGAGAGCACGGCGAGCCGGGTGGCGAGCAGCCCGATGACGCCCTGCCCGAAGACGCCTACCCAGTCGCCCAGGTGCAGGTCACCGGCGAGCACGGCGGTGAGCGCGATCGCGCCCGGCCGGGCGAAGACCGCCGCGAGCGGGTCCAGGTCGGCGGGGAGCGGCCGGACCGCGTCGGCGGCGAGCACCGCCTCGGCCCGGTGCCCCCAGATGCCCCACACGAGCTGCCCCGGGTGCCGGTCGACGACGCCCGGCGCCACCTCGACGACCTCGCCGACCTCCTCGTAGCCGAAGCCGATCAGCGGGTACGGCACGGGGGTCTGGCGGGGGAGGAACATGCGGGCGGCGTCGTCCCAGTCCTTGCTGAGCCGGGGATTGCTGCCCCGGTAGAGGGTCAGCTCGGTGCCGGCGGAGATGCCCGAGTAGCAGGTGCGGACCCGGACCTGGCCCGGGCCGAGCGGATCCGGCGGGCAGGGCTCGAGGCTGATCCGTCGAGGCCCGGCGAGAGAGACCACCCAGTTGCCCATGTGTCACATCCCGGTAGCACTGGGCTCCAGGATAGACACAAAATCGCAATATGTCTTGTTATTGATCAATCGAAGGTGTTGAATCCGGCATGTACCCTTCGAGAGGAGTGCCACCGATGTCAGCACCTCCGAGGCGGATACTCGCCACCACCCTGATCATGGCATTGACCGCGTCCACCCTGCTGGCCTGCGGAGATGACGGATCAGACAGCAACAGCAAAAAGATCACTGTTTGGAGCCTGGAGGACGTTGCCGACCGCGTCACCGCCACCAAGGCGATCATCGCGGACTTCACCGCCAAGACCGGGATCCAGGTCGACCTCGTGACCGTCAACGAGGACCAGTTCCCCTCCCTGATCGCCGCCAACGCCGCCGCCGGCGACCTGCCCGACGTGGTCGGCTCGGTCTCCCTGGCCGGCATCCGGACGCTCGCCGGCAACGAGCTGCTGCACGCCTCGGCCAACGCGGAGGTCGTCGACAAGCTGGGCCGACAGACGTTCTCTCCGCGAGCGTTGGAGCTGACCTCCGACGACGGCAAGCAGCTCTCCGTGCCCAGCGACGGGTGGGGGCAACTGCTCGTCTACCGCAAGGACCTGTTCGCCGCCGCCGGCCTGCCCGCCCCCGACACGTACGAACGGATCACCACCGCCGCGGCGAAGCTGAACACCGGCGGCGTCGCCGGCATCACCGCGGCGACCTCGCCCAGCGACGTGTTCACCCAGCAGACCTTCGAGCACCTGGCACTGGCCAACGGCTGCCAGCTCACCGACGACTCGGGCGCGGTGACGCTCGATTCGCCGCAGTGCGTCGAGACGTTCCGCTTCTACGGCGACCTGATCCGCACCAGCTCGGTGAAGGGCGCGCAGGACGTGGACACCACGCGGGCCACCTACTTCGCGGGCAAGGCGGCCATGGTGATCTGGTCGCCGTTCATCCTCGACGAGCTGGCCGGGCTCCGCAACGACGCCAAGCCGACCTGCCCGCAGTGCCAGGCCGACCCGAGGTTCCTGGCCAAGAACAGCGGGTTCGTCACCGCGATCAAGGGCCCCAACGGCACCGAACCCGCGCAGTACGGCGAGATCAGCTCCTGGGCCGTGCTCGACGGCGCGGCGGCCGACCCGGCGAAGTCCTTCGTGGAATACATGCTCGGTGACGGCTACCCGCGCTGGTTCGGCATGTCCCCCGAGGGTCGATTCCCGGTGCGCAAGGGCACCCCGGCCGAGCCGGAGGCGTTTCTCACCGCCTGGAACACCAGCCAGGCCGGCGTGGACGCCAAGTTGCCCCTCGCCGACGTGTACGGCGACGAGGTGCTGGCCACCCTGCGCAGCAGCCCGGACACCTTCGGGCGGTGGGGGCTCAGCCAGAGGCAGGGCAAGCTGGTCGGCGCCATGCTCGGCGAGCTGCCGGTGCCCAAGGTGCTGGGCGACCTCACCTCCGGCAAGACCGACGCGGCGGCCGCCGCCGCCCGGGCCAGGAAGGACGTCGAAGCGATCAAGGCAGGCGTCAATTGACCACCACCGCCCCCGACACCGGCCGCTCCCCCACCGAGGAGCGGCCGGAGCCGCCCCGCCGCCGACCACTGACGCTGCGCCGCCGCGAGTCCCGTGCCGGGCTGGCGCTGGTCGCGCCGACCCTGCTCGTCACCATCGCGGTCATCGGCATCCCGATCATCTGGACCGTGGTGCTCGCCTTCCAGCGGGTCCGGCTCGCCACCCTGCGCAAGACCGGGCTGTTCGGCGAGTTCACCATGGACAACATCGACCGGGTGCTGCACACCCCCGGCTTCGCCGACACGCTGTGGGTCACGCTGCTCTACAGCATCGGCGGCACCGTCGGGTCGATCGCGCTCGGTCTGGTCGCCGCGCTGGTGGTGCGCCGGCCGTTCCGGGGCCGCACGCTGGTGCGGGCCTCCATGCTGCTGCCGTACGTGGCGCCGGTGGTCGCGGTCACCTTCGTCTGGCAGGTGATGCTCGACCCGCAGCTCGGCATCGTCAACCACTGGGGTCAGCGCCTGCTGGGCTGGGACGCGCCCGTGCCCTTCCTCACCCAGGAGTCGACCGCGCTGGCCACGGTCATCGTGTTCGAGGCGTGGCGCTACTTCCCGTTCGCGTTCCTGTTCCTGCTGGCCCGGCTCCAGGCGGTGCCCGGTGAGCTGGAGGAGGCCGCCCGGGTCGACGGGGCCACCCCCACCCAGCGGTTCCGGCACATCCTGCTGCCGCAGCTGCTGCCGGTGATCGCCCTGCTGGGGGTGCTGCGCTTCATCATGACGTTCAACAAGTTCGACGACGTCTACCTGCTCACCGGCGGGGCCGCCGGCACCGAGGTGGTCAGCGTCCGGGTGTACGAGTTCCTCACCGCCCGTACCGACATCGGCGCGGCTGCCGCGCAGGCGGTCGTTCTGGCCGTGGTGCTCATCGTGTTCGTGCTGATCTATCTGCGCTTCTTCGGACGGAGGGTCGGCTGATGGACCGGGACATGGTCGAGACGGTGAGCCTGCGCTGGCTGCGCCGCCTGGTGATCGCCGCGTTCCTGGTCGTCACCGTCTTTCCCTTCTACTACATGCTCGTGCTCTCGGTGCGCCCCATCGAGCGGCTGCTGCTCGACCCGGGCTCGCTGGTCGTCGGCTTCGGCGAGTTGACCGTCGCCACGTACGCCGAGGTGCTCAAGGCCACCGACGACGGCGGCCAGGGATTCCTCACCTTCATCCGCAACAGCGGCCTCGTCGCCGTCGCGGCGACCGTGCTCACGCTGCTCGTCGCGATCCCCGGCGCGTACGCGGTGGCCCGGCTCCGGTTCTTCGGCCGGCGGCAGGTCGACTTCCTGTTCCTGGCCGTCTACCTGTTCCCGTCGATCGTCATCGCGATCCCGCTGTTCGTGGTCTTCAGCCTCGCCGGGCTGCGCGGCTCGCTGTTCGGCCTGGTGCTGGTCTACATCTCGCAGACCCTGCCGGTGTCGGTCTACATGCTGAAGAACTACTTCGAGACCATCCCGGTCAGTCTGGAGGAGTCGGCGGCCATCGACGGCGCCGGCAGACTCGGCATCATCCGCCGGGTCAGCCTGCCCCTCGCCCTGCCGTCGATCATGGCGGTCGCGCTCTACGACTTCATGATCGCTTGGAACGAGTTCCTCTTCGCCCTGCTGTTCCTGGTCGACAAGCCGGACCGGTGGACGGTGTCGCTGGGGCTGTCACTGCTCTCCGACGGCGTGGAGGTGCCCAAGACGGTGCTGATGGCCGGGTCGGTCGTCCTCACCCTGCCCATCGTGATCCTCTTCTTCGCCAGCGAGCGGCTGCTCACCGAGGGCCTGACCAGCGGCGCGGAGAAGGGCTGACCTGTTTCCCTGATCGGTGGCAGCCCAGCGGCCCGACACGCCGACCCCGTCGCCGCTGAGCTGCCACCGATCGGTGCGCCTGCCGGACCGACCCGTCGCGCCCCGACCGGCCCGGTTACGGTGGCCGTATGGCCAACCCGACCCGCTGGGCGACCGACACCGGTCCGGAGCACTCGCAGTGGTACATCGACCGGTTCCGCAAGCTCGCCGCCGAGGGAGCGGACCTGGCCGGCGAGGCCCGGCTGGTCGACGCGCTCGTCGCGCCCGGGTCGCGGATCCTCGACGCCGGCAGCGGCACCGGCCGGGTCGGCGCCGCGCTGGCCCAGCGCGGGCACACCGTGGTCGGGGTCGACGCCGACCCCGCGCTGGTGGAGGCCGCCCGCGCCGACCATCCCGGCCCCCGCTGGCTGGTCGCCGACCTGGCCGAACTGGACCTGCCGGCGCTCGGCGAGGCGGAGCCGTTCGACGCGGCGGTCCTCGCCGGCAACGTCCTCGCCTTCGTCGCCGCCGGCACCGAGCCGGAGGTGCTGCGCCGACTCGCCGGGCACCTGCGCCCCGACGGCGTGCTGGCGGTGGGCTTCGGCACCGAACGCGGCTACCCGCTGACCGCGTTCGACGCCGACGCGGTCGCCGCCGGGCTGCGCCTGGAGCACCGCTTCGCCACCTGGGACCTGCGGCCGTGGCGCGACGACGCGCCGTTCGCGGTCAGCATCCTGCGTCGCCCGGCCGCCTGACGCCCGACCGGCGTCAGGACGGGGCGGCGACGGCCCGGGGCGCGGCCGGGGGCCGGGGGGGGGCGGCCGGCCCCCGGCTGTCCAGGCCGGCGGGGCGCCGCCCCCGGCGGCCC
>NZ_JBEXHY010000065.1:0-31299 GCF_040608295.1 Micromonospora sp. NPDC005197
GGAGCCGGGGCACCGGGCGTTTGCCAGGGTGCGCGCGCCGCCCGACCTGGGGTCGGGGGCGTCACTCGGCGTCCAGGTCAGACCTCGAGAACCTGGCGGCCGTTGTAGGTGCCGCAGACGGAGCAGGCGGCGTGCGGCAGCTTCGGGGACTTGCACTGCGGGCACGCGACGGTCGCGACCACGGTCGCCTTCCAGTTCGCCCGGCGGGACCGGGTGTTGCTGCGCGACATCTTGCGCTTGGGGACGGCCACGGTTCTTACTCCTCTGTACGGGTCAGTTGCGACAGGCCCGCCCAACGCGGGTCGATCTGCTGGTGACTGTGGTCGGCCGGCAGATCGTCCCAGTGCGCCCCGCATTCGGGGCACAGTCCAGGGCAGTCCTCCCGGCAGAGCGGGTTGGTCGGCAGCGTGAGCACCAACGCGTCCCGCAGCGCCGGCTCCAGGTCGATCAGATCGCCCTGCATCCGGCCCACCTCGTCCTCGTCGGTCGTGGCGTCCGTGGTGCTGTTCTCGTACGCGTACAGCTCCTGGATCGTCACGGCCATCGATTCGTTGATCTCGCGCAGGCAACGCCCGCACTCGCCCCGGATGGGACCGGTGATGGTCCCGGAGACGAGCACACCCTCGGACACCGACTGCAACCTCAGATCGAGGTCAAGGTCCGCGCCCTCCGGCACGCCGATCAACTCCACACCGAGGTCCGTCGGTGCCGGCACGACCCGCTGGACCTCACGCAACGCGCCAGGGCGACGCGGCAGGTCCCTCGTGTCGAGGACCAGCGGCGACCTGGGGTCGAGTGTCGATGGCGAGTGCTTGGGCATAGTCAGACTCCGGCCGGTGAGAGGCCGACAAAAAAGGTTACCTGGGCGACCGCCGGACCGTCGAACCGGGGGGACGCCTGTGGCGAGAATGTCGGCTGGTGAAGTGCCGCTCAGAAGGGTAGCGGGCGTTCCGCCTCATCCCCACCGAAGGTGCCGATCTCCCGCAGCGCGTGCATCTTGTCGCGGCCCCGCTCTATCGAGGCGAGAGCCCGGGTGAGGAACTGTTCGAAGTTGGCCAGCGCGGTGTCGACGTAGTCGTCGACCTCCTCGCGCAGGCGCTGCGCCTCGGCGCGGGCCTCGGCGATGATCCGGGCGCCCTCGTGCTCGGCCGACACGGTGATCTCGTTCACGGAGACGAGGCGGGCGTGTTCTGCCTCACCCTCGCTGATGATCCGGTCCGCCTCGCGCTTGCCGGCGTCCATGATCTTGTCGCGCTCCTCCAGGAGCGCGGCGGCTCGACGCAGGTCGGCGGGGAGGTCGGCGCGCATCTCGTCCAGGGCGGCGATCATCTCGCCCCGGTCGACCATGCAGTTGTTGCGCGACATCGGGACGGAGCGCGCCTGCTCCACCATGGCGATCAGTTCGTCGATGCGATCGAGCGGGTCCACCGGTACCTCACTCCTGTCGTTCGTCGGCCGACCTCCATGATGCGGGCCACGGCCGGGTTCCTGCTCGACCAATCATGTCGTGCCCGCCCCACCGCCGCCCCACTCACCCCAACCCGGCGAGTCGCGACATGGTCACTCCCCGCCCCCCGCACTTCCTCCCCCGCGCCGACCTTGCGCTTTCGGTGGCGGCAAAGCAGCGCGAAAGGGGACGAACCGGGAACGGTACGTGCGAGATCGGCCGGGTCAGGTCAGGGGCGGGGGGCCCAGGCGGGACTGGAGGGCCTCGCGGACCGGGTCCGGGACGTGGGCGGAGATGTCGCCGCCCCACTTGGCCACGTCCTTGACCAGGCTGGAGGAGAGGAACGAGTAGAGCGGGTTGGTCGGCATGAAGAGCGTCTCGACCCCGGCCAGCCCGATGTTCATCTGGGCCATCTGCAACTCGTAGTCGAAGTCGCTGACCGCCCGCAGCCCCTTGATCAGCACGCTCGCCTGCTGGGCGCGGCAGAAGTCGACGAGCAGCCCCCGGAAGGACTCGACCCGCACGTTGCCGTACGAGGCGGTCACCTCGCGGAGCATCTCGATCCGTTCTTCGACGGTGAACAGGCCGCTCTTCGACTGGTTGATCAGCACGCCGACGATCACCTCATCGAACAGCCGGCTCGCGCGGCCGATGATGTCGAGGTGTCCGTTGGTGACCGGGTCGAACGAGCCGGGACACACCGCACGTCTCATGATCGGCGACCGTACCAAAGGGTGGTCTCGCCGTACCGGCGACTGCGCTCGGGGGTGATCCCCTCCACCCACTCGAACTGCCTGGTGCGGCGGGACCGCTCCACCACCACCAGCGCGTCGGGCGCCAGCCAGCCGCCGTCGACAAGCGTCGTCAGCAGCGCGGTGATCTCCGCGTCCGGCACGGCGTAGGGCGGGTCGGCGAAGACCACGTCGTACGGGCCACCGTCCGGGCCGGCAGCCAGCACCGTCGCCACCTTGCCGGTGACCAGCCGTACGGCCGGGCCGGCCCGCAGGCTCGCCACGTTCTCCCGGATCACCCGGGCCGCCCGCGGATCGGACTCGACCAGCAGGACGTGTCGGGCGCCCCGGGACAGCGCCTCCAGCCCGACCGCGCCGGAACCGGCGTACAGGTCGGCGAAGCGGGCGCCGTCGAGGTCGACCTCGGACTCGACGGCGCTGAACAGCGCCTCCCGGACCCGGTCGGACGTGGGTCGGGTGCCGGCGCCGGGCGGCGCGGCGATCCGCCGGCCACCGAGCGTCCCGGCCACGATCCGGGTCACCGTTTCCTCCTGCTCATGACCCCGACGCTACGCGACCCTTCGGGGCCGCTCTCGACACGGTCGGTACCGCCAGGAGAATCACGTGATCACTTCTCGTATATCAATGATCTCAAGTTCATAACATCAGTCTTAGCAAATCCTGAGCGCTGTATGACGCGCGGCGATATCGCTAGGGTCTGCCGGGTGCCGACGGCCAACCCGCCGGCCCACGGCTCGGGAGGGCGCCTCTCCGATCGGACGTGCAGCGACCGTCCACTGTCACTCTCGTGCCACACCCCCAACGCTTCAGCACTCCAGGAGTACCCGTGATCCGTCCCAAGCTGTCGCTCCGGCGACCGCTGGCCATCCTGGGAGCCGCCCTCGTCGGCCTCACCGGGGTCGCCGCGGTAGCCACCCCAGCCAGCGCACACCACAACACGATCACCGCCACCGCCAGCTGCGACCGGCAGACCGGTGAGCGCGTGATCACGTGGAAGGTGGTGAACAGCGAGGTCAACAAGGGCGCGACGCTCCGCAAGGTGACCGCCGAGCCGAACACCCCGGTGACCGTGACCATGGAGGACGGGAAGACCGTCCCGCTGCAGGGCTGGGTCACCCCCGAGGGCTCCTTCGTGCTGGCCACCCAGCGCGTGCCCGGCAACACCACCAGCGCCAAGCTGACGGTGGACGCCCGGTGGTACAAGGAGGGCAAGAAGACCGAGAAAAACATCAACGACGGCAGCATCAACCTGGCCGCCGACAACGCCTGCACGCCGGCGCCCAAGTGCGTCGAGCTCGACAAGGCCACGTACAGCCACACGTTCGACGGCCCGAAGGGCACCGCCACCGTCAAGCTCGACGGTGACCTGCCGCTCTGCGGCGACGGCAAGCAGTACTTCACGCTGGTGTCGTACTTCGCGCCCCGGCCGCAGTTCGCTACCCCGCAGTACGTGTACGGCACGCCGGACAGCGACTTCGTCAGCGCCAAGCAGACCGAGATCACGCTGAACGTCGAGATCCCGGACTGCCACACCCAGGTCGACCTCATCTGGGGCGGCGAGGACCAGGTCATCGACGAGATCGTCGACGGCGGCAAGCGCTACGACAACAAGAAGCTCGGTTCGCCGGGCGCCCCGGGCAACCGCTCCAAGGGCCCGCAGGGCTGGTACAACGGCGGCAGCAAGAGCTGCGCCACCCCGGCCTCGACCTTCGCGTCCAACTGCGACGGTTCGGTCGCCGTGTCGCTGAGCAACGACGGCAAGATCAGCAAGTACGCCGTCGAGTTCGAGGTCAAGGGCGAGAACGGCTTCACCAAGAAGGTCTCCGTCGCCCCGGGCAAGGCCGACACCAGCATCGTGGTGCCCGCCGCCGACGCCGGCAAGATCGAGGTCCTGGTCGACGGCAAGGTCATCGAGAACGGGACGTACTCGTGGGCACGCCCCGAGGACTGCCCGCTGCCGGCCGTCACCACCAAGGCCGACTGCAAGGAGTTCGCCCTCACCGTGACCAACCCCAAGGGCGGCATGCCGGTCAAGGCGACGTTCACCTACGGCGACAAGACCGAGACCCGTACGGTCGCGGCGGACTCGTCGGAGACGGTGACCTTCAAGGTCGGCAAGTCCGAGACCGCTCTGGTCGCCCTGCCTGACCTGGACCTCGAGCTGCAGGCGGCCTACGCGCCGGAGGGCGACTGCGGTGGCTCGGGCGGCGGCGGCGAGGACGAGCCGGGCCTCCCGGTCACCGGTGCGGCGGCGGGCGGCATCGCCGCTGGCGCGATCGCCCTGCTGATCGCGGGCGCGGTGCTGTTCGTCATCGCCCGTCGGCGTCGGGTGACCTTCACCGCCTGACCTGACCTGCGCTGAAGCCCGAGGGCGCGTCGACCACCCGGTCGGCGCGCCCTCGGTCTGTGCAGGAGATCGGCTCGGAAACCAGAAAACCGGGGTGTCACCGTGGTCGGGACACCCCGGTTTCCGCGAAACCGGTCAGCGAGGAGCGCTCAGCCCTTCTCCAGGTACTCCGCGCGGTCCTCGTCGACGAGCGCGGCGACCGACGCGGCCAGCGCCGGGTTGCGGATCAGCTCCGGGTCCTCCTCGACCAGGGTGATCGCCTCGGCACGGGCGTCGCGGATCAGGTCGGCGTCGCGTTTCAGGGACAGCAGCCGCAGGTGCGAGCGGTGCCCGGACTGGGTGGCGCCCAGCACGTCACCCTCGCGGCGCTGCTCCAGATCCAGCTCGGCGAGCTTGAAGCCGTCGCTGGTGGACGCCACCGCGTCCAGCCGTTCGCGCGCCGACGAGCCCTCGGCGGCCTCGCTGACCAGCAGGCAGAGCCCGGCGGCGGCACCCCGGCCGACCCGACCACGCAGCTGGTGCAGTTGGGAGACACCGAAACGGTCGGCGTCCAGCACGATCATCACGGTGGCGTTCGGCACGTCGACACCGACCTCGATCACCGTGGTCGCCACCAGCACGTCCAGGTCACCGGCCGCGAAGGAGCGCATCACCGCGTCCTTCTCGTCGGCGGGCAGCCGGCCGTGCAGGACCCCGATCCGCAGCCCGTGCAACGGCCCCTCGGCCAGCAGCGGGGCCACCTCGGTCACGGCGAGGGGCGGCCGGCGGCCGTTGTCGTCCTCGGGCGGCGGCTCCTCGTCGGACGTCGGGCCGTCACCGATTCGCGGGCACACCACGTACGCCTGGTGGCCGGCGGCCGCCTCCTCGCGCAGCCGGCGCCACGCCCGGTCGAGGAAGGCCGGCTTCTCGGCGGCCGGCACCACGTGCGAGGCGATCGGCGACCGGCCCCGGGGCAGCTGGGAGAGAGTGGACACCTCCAGGTCGCCGTAGACGGTCATCGCCACCGTGCGCGGGATCGGGGTGGCAGTCATCACCAGCGTGTGCGGCGGCTGGTCGGCCTTGGCGCGCAGCGCGTCGCGCTGCTCCACGCCGAAGCGGTGCTGCTCGTCGACCACCACGAGGCCCAGGTCGGCGAAGTCCACCCCCTCGTAGAGCAGCGCGTGGGTGCCGAGCACGATGCCGGCGTTGCCGCTGGCCACCTCGCCGAGCGCCCGTCGGCGGGCTGCCGCGCTTAGCGAGCCGGTGACCAGCTCCACCCGGGTCGCGTGCTCGGCGGAATCCAGCTCACCGGCCCGCCCGAGGGGCCCGAGCAGGTCGAGCATGCCCCGGTGGTGCTGCGCGGCCAGCACCTCGGTAGGGGCCAGCAACGCGGCCTGCCCGCCCGCGTCGACCACCTGGAGCATGGCCCGCAACGCCACCACCGTCTTGCCCGAGCCGACCTCGCCCTGCAGGAGCCGGTGCATCGGATGCGCGGCCGCCAGGTCGGTGGCGATCTCCACGCCGACCTCGCGCTGACCGGCCGTCAGCTCGTACGGCAGTCGGGCGTCGAAGGCGTCCAGCAGCCCACCCGTGCGTGGTGGGCGGGGCCGGGCCGGCCAGTCGGCGGCCCGGTGCTTGCGCTGCACCAGCGTCAGCTGGACGGCGAACGCCTCGTCCCACTTGAGTCGTCGCCGCGCCCGGTGCAGCGCCTCCTTGGTGGACGGCCGGTGGATCTCCCGCAGCGCGGGGCCCAGGTCGACGAGGTTGCGGCTGGCGCGGACGGAGGACGGCAGCGGATCCTCCGGCGGGGTGAACGTGTCCAGCACGACCCGTACGCAGCGGGCGATCACCCAGGTCGGGACGGCCGCCGCCGCCGGGTACACGGGAATCAGCGCGCCGGCGAACTCCTCGATCTCGTCGCTGACCGCCGCCTCGCCCTCGCCGCCCTCGCCGAGCAGCACGTACTCCGGGCCGTTGAGCTGGCGTTTGCTCCGGAACTCGGTGACCTTGCCGGCGAACAGCCCCCACCGGCCCGGACGCAGCTCCCGTTCGCGCCACGCCTGGTTGCCGAAGAACGTCAGCGTCAGCAGGCCGCCGGAGCCGTCGCCGACGGTCACCTCCAGCAGGTTGCCCCGGCGCTGGCGCATCGGCCGTACGGTGGTGCGCTGCACCTGGGCCAGCACGGTGACCTGCTCACCGACGTCCAGCGACCGGATGTCGGTGTGCTCGCCGCGCTCGTCGTAGCGACGCGGGAAGTGGTAGATCAGGTCCCCCGCGGTGTGCAGGTCGAGGTGGGCGGCCAACGCCTTGGCCGTCTTGTCCCCGACGAGCTTCTTCAACGGGGTGTCCACCGTGGCCGGCTCGCTCATTCGACCCCCACCAAAAGCGGATAGAACGGCTGGCCGCCCGGGTACGCCTGCACCTCGACGAACGGCCAGCGCCGCGCGACGTGCGCGCGGACGGCATCGGTGAGCCCGGCGGGGGCGTCCACCCCGGCCAGCAGGGTGACCAGCTCCCCGCCGCCGCCGAGCATCCGGTCGACCACTGCGGCGCAGGTGTCGGTGAGGTCGGTGCCGATCAGGTGCACCTCCCCCTCGACAAGCGCCAGCACGTCACCGGGGCGGCACGGGCCGGCGACCGTCAGCGCCTCCCGACTGGCGTGGCAGACCTCGGCGTAGCGGCAGGCGCCGGCCGCCTCGGCCATCGCGATCACGTCGTCCTCGAAGCGACGGGTGCCGTCGCGGACCGCCAGGGCCGCGAGGGCCTGCACCGGCGAACGGGTCGGCACCACGCTCACCTTGATGCCGTGCCGGTGCGCCTCGCGGGCCGCCGCGCTCGCGACCGCCTCCGTGTTGGGGTCGTTGGGCAGCACCACCACCCGGGCCGCCCGGGTGCTGCGCACGGCGTCCAGCAGCTCACCCGTGGACGGGTTGCCGGGCACCACAGTCGCGCCCTCCGCGGCGAACAGCTCCGCGATCCCGCGGCCGGTGGCCACCACCACGGCGGCCCGACCGTCCTCGGTCGGGCCGGCGGACGGCTCCGGCTGGTCGGCGAAGCGGGTCACCGAGATCCGGTACGGGCGGCCGGCGGCGACCCCCGCCTCGACCGCCGCGCCCACGTCGTTGACGTGCACGTGCACGTTCCAGGTGCCGCCCGGCTCACGCCCGTCACCGACGACGACCAGCGAGTCACCCAGCGCCTCCAGGGTCCGGCGCAGCACGGCCACCGCGTCGGCGTGGGCGTCGAGCAGGAACTGCACCTCGTAGGCGTACTCCTCGGAGCCGGTCTCCCGCGCGACGGTGGCCGCCGGGCGGGCGGTGCGCGGCGGCGGCGCGAGCCCTGTGGCGCCCTCCCCGGTGAGCACCTCGACCAGGGCGTCGAGCAGGACGCAGAGCCCCCGCCCGCCCGCGTCGACGACCCCCGCGCGGGCCAGGGCCGGCAGCTGCTCGGGCGTACGGGCCAGGGCCTCGGCCGCCGCCCGCGCCGCGCCGCGGGCCACCGCGGGCAGGTCGTCGCCGCCCACCTGCTCGGCGCCGGTGGCGGCCGCGGCGACGACGGTGAGCAGGGTGCCCTCCACGGGACGGCCGACCGCCGTGTACGCGGCGGCGGTCGCGGCCCGCAGCGCGACGGCCAGGGCCTGCCCGCGCACCACCGGCACGGCCACGACGGCGTCGGCGAAGCCGCGCAGGATCTGCGAGAGGATGACCCCCGAGTTGCCCCGGGCGCCGAGCAGCGCGCCCTGGGCCATCAGCCGCAGCGCGTGCCCGTGGGCGGTGGGGCCGCTGTCGGGGAGGGTGTCCAGGTCCATCGACAGGGCCTGCTGGGCCGAGGTGAGGGTGAGCACCAGGTTGGTGCCGGTGTCACCGTCGGGCACCGGAAAGACGTTGAGCTCGTCGATCTCGCCCTGGTGGCGCTTGAGCGCGGCCAGCCCGCTCGCACACCAGCGGCGGACCGCGGCGGCGTCGAGGGTGTCCAGCACGGCCAGAAGCCTACTGTTGCGCACCGACACGCGTCGGACTCGTCCGGCGTGTCCGTCCGCGCCCGGTCCGACGGCGCTCCCGGGCCGGGTCGACGCCTCCGGTACGGTTGCCGCCGGGCCGGCCCACCGGCCCACCAGCAGGCCCGGGCCGGGCCGTGCACGACCGCCCGACCGGGTCGGTTGGCCGGGTCGGCGGGTCATCGGGTAACCTGACCAGGTTGCCCGGGCAGCGCCTGCCGGCGACCTCATGAACGTTTCAATCCCAGGAGTATCCCGTGGCTAGCGTGTGCGACGTCTGTGGCAAGGGACCGGGCTTCGGCCACAACGTGTCCCACTCGCACCGGCGGACCAACCGCCGCTGGAACCCGAACATCCAGTCGGTGCGTACCCCGGCCGGTGGCGGCAACACCAAGAAGTTGCAGGTCTGCACCTCGTGCATCAAGGCCGGCAAGGTCACCCGCGCCTGACGCGGCAGCACCAACTCTTCTCGTTCGGCTCAGCCGGCGGCCCCCTGCGGTCCGCCGGCTCTGTCGTGTCCGCCCCCGGGTGGGCGGCGACCGCTCAGAGCGTGCGGCCGAAGGAGAGGCAGCCCTCCGCGTCCTTGTAGAAGCCGAAGTTCGGGATCCGGTCATAACCGGCGGACACGTACATGGCGATCGCCTCGGGCTGTTTGTCACCGCACTCCAGGACCATCCGCTTGCGGCCCTGCTCGCGGGCCGAGCGCTCGACGGCCGCGAGGACCGTCCGCGCCACGCCGCGACCGCGGGCCGCCGGGGCGGTGTACATCCGCTTCAGCTCGGCGGTGTCCGCACCGTGGCTGCGCCAGCCACCGCAGCCGACCGGCTCACCGGCCAGGTAGGCGACGAGGAACGCGCCGTCCGGCGGCTCGAACTCGCTCGCGGCGACCGGGGTGTCGTCGCCGGTGCCTCCGTAGCGGGCACCGAGGTCGGCCAGCGCGGCCCGGATCAACTGCTGCGCCACCGGCGCGTCGAACCGCACCACTCGGATCTCGATCTCACTCACGGTGTTCAGGATACGGCTGGCGCGCGGCGTCACCGGAAGTGGTCCCAGCCCCGCGGCCCGTCGTAGGCGCCGCCGTCGACAGTCACTCCGGCACCCTCCGTGACCAGGCCGATGGGCCGCCACTCCGGCGGCAGCGCCACCGTCGCGGGGAAGGTCGCGGCCAGCGCGTGGTCCTCGCCACCGGCCAGAATCCAGGTGTACGGGTCGACGCCGAGCGCCCGCGCGGCGTCGGCCATCTGCCGGGGCACCTCGAACGCGTCGCGGCGCACGTCGATCGCCACACCGCTGGCCTGCGCCACGTGCCCGAGATCGGCGAGGAGCCCGTCCGAGACGTCGATCATCGAGGTCGCGCCGAGCTGGGCGGCCTGCGGCCCGGCCGGGTAGGCGACCTGCGGCCGTCGGTACGCCTCGACCAGCAGTCGGGGGGTGCGAAAGCCCCGGGTGAGCACGGTCAGCCCGGCCGCCGCGTACCCGATGCGGCCGGCCAGGGCCAGCACGTCCCCGGGGCGGGCGCCGGAGCGCACCACGGGCGCCCGGCCGCCGAGGTCACCCAGCGCGGTGACCGCGATGGTCAGGGTGGGGCTCGCCGACATGTCCCCGCCGACCACGCTCGCGCCGACCGTGGCGGCCTCCGCGGCCAACCCGTCGGCCAGGCCCTCCGCCCAGCTCGTCTCAAGGTCGGCGGGCATGCAGAGGGCGACCAGCAGGGCGGTCGGGGTGGCGCCCATCGCCACGACGTCAGCCAGGTTGGCCGCCGCGGCCCGGTGACCGACGTCGCGCGCCGAGCACCAGTCCCGCCGGAAGTGCCGCCCGTCGACCAGCACGTCCGTGCAGGCGACCACCCGGGCGTCCGGCGCGGCCACCACCGCCGCGTCGTCACCCGGGCCGAGCAGGGTCGTCGGGCCCATCGCCAACCGGGCGGTGATCCGCCCGATCAGCCCGAACTCGCCGATCCCGGCCACGCTGGCGCCACCGCCGGCGTTCGGCCCGTACTGCCCGGCACCGCCGCGCTCGCTCACCGCTGCTCCTTGACCACCGATAGGGATCAGACCTGGTCCGTAAGGTAGTTTCACCCTTCGGGCCGCTCCCGGGCGGCGACGGACGGAGGTCGAGTCGTGGTACAGGCGTACATCCTCATCCAGACCGAGGTCGGCCGCGCACGTGACGTGGCGGGTCTCATCGCGGACATCGCCGGCGTGGTACGCGTCGACGCCGTCACCGGGCCGTACGACGTGGTCGTCCTCACCGAGGCGAACACCGTCGACGAGCTCGGCAAACTCATCGTCAGCAAGGTGCAGATGGTGCCCGGCATCACGCGCACCCTCACGTGTTCGGTGGTGCGGCTGTAAGTGGACGAGATGACGACCTCCTCGGCTGCTCTGGACGACGACGGGAAGCACGAGCCGGCTGACGGGACGCGTGAGCCGGTCGACGGGACGCCCGAGCCGGCTGACGGTATCCGCGACAGCGCCGACCCGGGCGCCGACGCGCCGGCCGGCCGGGACCGGACCATCCGGGGCGCCGCCCTGCTGGCCACGTTGATCGCGCTGCCGATCACGCTGCTGGTGGCCGTGCTGGCCTTCGCCAAGCTCGCCCCGGACACGCCCGCCGCCGCGCCGAGCCCCTCGGCGAGCACCGCACGGGCGCAGTCCACCGCTCCGGTCGAGATGGCCGCCCCGGCGCTGGCCGAGCGTCCGGCCACGGTCTGCCGCGCGCTGCTCTCCCAGCTGCCGCAGACCATCCGTGACCTGGCCCAGCGCCCGGTCACGGCGGGCCCGGAGCAGAACGCCGCGTACGGCGACCCCGCGCTCACCGTGGCCTGCGGGGGCGCCGAGCCGACCGTCCCGGCCACCGACGAGGTCTGGACGGTCAACCGGGTCTGCTGGCACCCCGTCGAGGAGACCGACGTGACCGTGCTCACCACTGTCGACCGGGAGACGCCGGTCACCGTTCGCATCCCACGCTCGTACGAGCAGCCGCTGCAGTGGGTTTCGCCGATCTCCAGCGCGATCGTGGCGTCGGTGCCCTCGGGCGGCGCCATCCCCGCCGGCTGCCAGCGCTGATCCGCTGACGCGCGGCCCGTACGGCGGGCCGCGCGTCGGGGCCGGCTGCTCAGTGCAGGCCGACACCGCGCCGCTGGGCGGTACGGATCAGCCGGTTGACCAGCTTGGGATACTCCAGGCCGGAGGCAGCCCACATCCGGGGGAACATCGACGTCGGGGTGAACCCGGGCATCGTGTTGATCTCGTTGAGGTAGACGTCCAGCTCGGGGGTGACGAAGAAGTCGGCCCGGGCCAGGCCGGCGCAGTCCAGCGCGGAGAACGCGCGGACGGCGTACTCCTGCACCTGGCGGGTCACCCGGTCCGGCAGGCCGGCCGGGATGTCGTACTCGCAGGAGTCGTCGAGGTACTTGGCCTCGAAGTCGTAGAAGTCGTGGTCGGCGACGACCCGCACCTCGGCCAGCACGGATGCCTCGGGGGCACCGCCTGCCTCGCCCTCCAGCACGCCGCACTCGATCTCGCGGCCGACGATCGCGGCCTCGATGATGACCTTCGGGTCGAACTGCCGGGCGGTGGCGACCGCCGTGTCCAGCTCGGCCCAGTCGGTGACGCGGGTGATGCCGAACGACGAGCCGGCGCGGGACGGCTTGACGAAGACCGGCAGGCCGAGCCGCTCCTTGTCCTGCTCGCTCAGCGTCATCCCGTTGCGCAGCACCGCGTACGCGCCGACCGGGATGCCCTCGACCGCGCAGAGCTTCTTGGTGAACTCCTTGTCCATGGCGGCGGCGGAGGCGAACACGTTCGCCCCCACGTAGGGGATGCCGGCCATCTCCAGCATGCCCTGGATGGTGCCGTCCTCGCCGTACGTGCCGTGCAGGACCGGGAAGACCACGTCCACGTCGGCCAGCGCCCGGGGGCCCTCGGTCGGGTCGAGCACCATCAGCCCGTTCCCGGTCGGGTCGGCGCGCAGCACGATGTCCTCGCCGGACTCGGCGGTGATCTCCGGGAGCTGGCGGGCGTTGATGGCGAGCTGGGCGGGGTCCCCGCTGGTCAGCACCCACTGGCCGGCGCGGGTGATGCCCACCGGCACCACCTCGTACTCGTCCGGGTCGAGTGCGGCGAACACGCTGCCGGCGCTGACGCAGGAGATGCCGTGTTCCGGGCTGCGGCCGCCGAAGACGATCGCCACGCGGGTCTTGCCTGGGGTGGTCACTCCGGTCACCTCTTCGTACGCGACTGCGGCTGGTCGTGCTCGCCGGTGGCGCTCACCCGGTTGACCTTACTGTGCGTGGCGATCAGGCGCGGCGATACCCGGCGAGCCCCGAAGCGACACGGCAATCGGTCAACAGAGCATATACGGTGCGTGACGGAATGTTCGAGGCCGGTCAGTCCCCGGCGTGCCGGCGGCCGACCGCGATCACCTTGACCCGCTGCCGCCCGGCCCGCACCATGCCCAGCGCCATGAAGGCTCCGGCGATCCGGTCGGCGGCCTCCCTGCTGCTGGCGCCGACCACCTGGCGGCGGCGTTCGGGAGCGACGCGTTCGTTGCGGTCGATGCCCTCGACGGGACGCACGTCGGTGAGAACGACCAGAAAGCGGGTCATCGCCGACCCTCGCGCTGCGGGGCGAGAGACTTCGAACCGGTATGCACGTCGTCTCCTTCCGGCGGGCTGCAACGGACGGCACGCGACGATCGGGTACGGGGGAGAAACCCGATCGCCGCGCGCCCTATCCCCTCCGGTCGCTCACCACCACCGTCGCCACGACAACCGGCGGTGAGGACGCGATGACAGATTGACACGTCTACAGCCATGAATGCAACTCTCATCGACCTTCTCTCATGTACCCGTTCCCATAAATGTGTGCGACCATCGATGCATGGCCCCGAAGACCGCCCGCGCCCGCCGACTCGGCATCGCCCTGCGTCAATACCGGGAAGCCGCCGGGCTGACCCTGGAGACCGCCGCGGATGAGATCAACAGCACCCGCAGCACCCTCTCCCGCTACGAGAACGCCCAGACGCTGATCAACCCGGCCACCGTGCGCGCCCTGCTCACCTCGTACGGGGTGGGTTCCGAGGAGGTGGCCGCCGCGGTGCAGCTCGCCAAGGACGCCCGCAAGCCGGGCTGGTGGGTGTCGTACTCGTACCTGCTCGACCCACGCACCATCGACTTCATCGCCCTGGAGGCGGAGGCCACCGCCATCGCCAACTTCGAGCCCTCGGTGGTGCCCGGCCTGCTGCAGACCGCGGACTACATCCGCGGCGTGATGCGCGGCGGCCCGCACACCCTCGGCGACGAGCTGGTGGAGCAGCGGGTCAAGGTCCGACTCGACCGCCAGGTGCGGCTCACCGCCGACACTCCACCCATCCTCGACGCGATCATCGACGAGGGCGCGCTGCTGCGCCCGGTCGGTGACCAGTCGGTGATGAACGGCCAGCTACGGCACCTCGTCAAGATGGCCGAACTGCCGAACATCACCGTCCAGGTGATCCCGCTCTCCGCCGGTTACCACCGGGGCACCCGGGGCTCGCTGCACATCCTGGAGTTCGCCGACCCGGAGGACCCCATCATCGCGTCGGTGGAGACGGTCGCCGGTCAGATGATCCTCGACCGCGCGGGCGAGACGCGTACCTGCACCAAGATCATGGAGCATCTGCGCAGCGTGGCGCTCAGCCCGGCGGACAGCCGGGCGATGCTCCTGTCAGTCCTGAAGGGACGGTAGGACCGATGACACCGACGATCACAGCGGCGTTGGCCACGGCGGCGTGGCGCAAGAGCAGCCGCAGCGGCGATGAGGGCGCCTGCGTGGAGGTGGCCACGATCCCCCAGCTGGTGGCCGTCCGCGACTCCAAGGACCCGGCCGGTCCGGCCCTGCTGTTCCCCCCGGCGGCCTGGGCCGCCTTCGCCCAGGCCCCGCCGCGCGGCTGACCGGAGCGCGACCACCCCGCCCCCGCGCTCCGCTGACCGGGCTGTCACCGCCGGTCAGCGGGGCGCGGGCGGGGAAGGGGACGCTCCGGCGAGCGGGCACGGCCGACGAGCGGGAGAGAACTCAGGCGACCAGCGGGCGGGGCTCCGGCACGGCGCGCAGCGCCTCCAGGGCGGCGATCGCCACACCCCTGGCGCCGGCCATGTCGCGGTCCGGAACCAGCGCGAAGGTGGCCACCGCGGCCTGCTCCTCCCGGAGGACGGTGTGCTCGCGGACCGTCGCCAGGAACCAGTCGCGGAACTCCGGCGCCGCCTCCACCACCCCGCCCCCCACGAAGTACGCGTGGGGATCGGTGAAGTTGGCCGCCACGGTGAACAGGCGGCCCAGCGCCATCGCCTGCTGGGTGAAGAGATCCCGGGCCAGCGCGTCACCCCGCTCGCCGTAGCCCCGCACGAGCTTCGCCGCCCGCGCCGCCGGCTCGGCGGCCAGCGGGTGGTCGGGGTGGCGGGTCAGCCAGTACGGCAGCAGGTTGCGCTCGATGCCGGTCAGCGAGGCGACGCTCTCGACGTCGCCGGTGAAGCCGCAGGCGCAGGTGGGCTCCGGCTGCCCCGGGCCGAGCAGCCCGTTCAGCGGGATGTGCACGTGACCCAGCTCGCCGGCCATGCCGGCGGCGCCGGCGATCACCTTGCCGCTCTCCACCACCCCGCCACCGAGGCCCGTGCCGACGATCGCCGAGACCGACGATCGCGCCATCGCCTCGTCGCCGAAATACACGTGGTGGGCGTAGAGCGCGGCGGCGTTGCCGTCGTTGTGGTAGATCACCGGCAGGCCGAGCCGTCGCTGGAGCGCGCCCCGCACGTCGAAGCCACGCCAGGCAGGCTGGGAGAAGTTGGTCGAGCCGCGCGACGAAATGACGCCGGTGGCGCTGGCCGGGCCGGGCGTGTCCAACCCGACCGCCCGGACCAGGTCACGAGGCACGCCGGTCTGCGCCAGAGCCCCGTCCAGCGCCCGGGCCAGCGCTTCGATCGCCGCGTCCGGGCCGGCGCGCACCTCGCTCGGGATCTCCAGCAGCCCGTCCACCAGGAACCGGCCGTCCACCGTCAGGACTGTGGCGTTGTTGCTGGTGCCGCCGTTGTCCAGGCCGACGACCACCGGCACACCTGCGCTGCCCACCGCAACCGCCTCCCGCCCTCATGAGTGTGAGCCGAGGCTAGTGCCAACCCCGCTCCCCCGCCACGCCCGCCCACCGAAACTGGGTTGGGGTGTCAGCCGAGCTCCGGTGACATCCTGAGTTGCTGTCCCCGGTGCCCCGGACTGCTGTCGCGCGTCCTTTGCTCTGCTTCACTCCGCGCAACGGAAATCGGCCGCGAGTGTTGCGCCGGTTGAAGCAGAGCAAAGGATGCGAACAAGTGGGCGAGTCAACCCCGCACCTCCGCCGCAGCGCTGATGGGCCGGTCAGCCTGGGCGTCAGCCTGGGCGGCGGGCGATTACCGCTGTGGCGTCCAGGTCCTCGTCGTGTCGTACGGTCGGCGACAGTCCGGCTGCGTGGAACGCCGCGCACAGCGCGTCGGTCTGCGTCTCGCCAGCCTCGACCACCAGGTGCCCACCGGGCACCAGCCAGTGCGCCGCGTCGACGCCCACCCGGCGCAGCACGGTGAGCCCGTCCGGCCCGCCGTCGAGCGCAACCGGGGCCTCGTGCAGCCGCGCCTCCGGCGGCATCAGCGCCACCGCCTCGGTCGGCACGTACGGGGCGTTGGCCACCACCAGGTCGAGCCGCCCCCGCCAGTGCGCCGGCAGCGGAGCGAACAGGTCACCCTCGTACACCTCGGCGGGTAGCCCGGCGAGGTTGCGGCGGGCGCAGGCCACGGCGGCCGGGTCGATGTCGGCGGCGGCCAGCCAGCGCGGCGCGAGCCGGCGGGCCAGCGCGACAGTGGTGGCCCCGGAGCCGCAGCAGAGGTCGACCACGGCCGGCGCCGGGCCGGTCAGCTCGACGGCGGCCTCGACCAGCAGGGCCGTCCGACCGCGCGGCACGAAGACGCCCGCGTCGACGGCGATCCGCAGACCGCAGAACTCGGCCCAGCCGAGCAGGTACTCCAGCGGCTCGCCGGCGACGCGTCGGGCGGTCAGGTCGGCCAGCGTCGCCGGGGAGTCCGCGGCGGCCAGCAGCAGCTTCGCCTCGTCCTCGGCGTAGACACAGCCGGCGGCGCGCAGCCGGCCCACGAGGGTGGTGCGGTCGGTGAAGGACGGCTCTGCCACGAAGCTCAGACCGGCCCGGCGGCGTCCAGGGCGGCGGCGATGTCGACCACCAGGTCGGGAGTGTCCTCCACACCGCAGGAGAGCCGGACGAAGCCGGGGGCGGTGTCGTCCCCCCACTGCGCCCGCCGGTCCGCCGTGGTATGCAGACCGCCGAACGAGGTGGCCGCCGCCACCAGCCGGGCGGCCTCGACGAAGCGGGCCACCCGGTCGGCGTCGCCCAGGTCGAACGAGAGCACACCGGGCATCCGGCGCATCTGCGCCGAGGCCACCGCGTACGCAGGGTCGTCCGGCAGCCCCGGCCAGCGCAGACCGGTCACGTCCGGCCGGCCCGCCAGCAGGTCGGCGACGGCTGCGGCGTTCGCGCTCTGCCGGGCCAGCCGCAGGTCGAGGGTCGCCAGCGACCGGTGCGCCAACCAGGCGTCGAACGCTCCCGGAATCGAACCGGTGCCGGTACGCCAGAGCGTCACCGCCTCGATCACCTCGGCGGACCGGCTGGCCAGGTAGCCCAGCAGCAGGTCGGAGTGGCCGGTGAGCGCCTTCGTGCCGGAGGCCACCACCAGGTCGGCGCCGAGGTCCAGCGGGCGCTGCCCGAGCGGGGTGGCGGTGGTGTTGTCGACCGCGAGCAGGGCGCCGGCGGCGTGTGCCCGCTCCGCCAGGGCGGCCACGTCGACCACGTCCAGACCCGGGTTGGCCGGGGTCTCCACCAGCACCAGCCGGACGCCCTCGAAGGACGGGTACGGCCCCACGGTCGGCACGAAGAGCACCCGTACGCCGATCGTCTCCAGCACGGCGGTGGCGAACGCCCGGACGGGGAAGTAGCCGTCGGAGGGCAGCACCACGGTGTCCCCCGGGCGCAGCAGGGTGAGCAGCGTCCCGGTGATGGCAGCCTGACCGCTGGCGAAGACCCGGCAGTCACCGCCCTCCAACTCGCCCACGGCGGCCTCCAACAGCCGCCGGGTCGGGTTGTCGGGGCGGCCGTAGCCGTTCGGCGACGCGTCCGGCCCCTGCCACGGGTCGAGGTGGTACGGCGCGGCGAAGACCGGACCCGGCAGGAACGCATCACCCGGCGCCGGCTCGGGCAGGCCGGCGCGCACGCAGCGGGTGCCGTCTCCCAGTTCGCTCATCGGTTCCTCACTCGTACGACTCGGGCTTGGCGGTCCGGCTCATCAGGGTGTCCACGGCGAGCCGCGGGTCCATCCCCTCGTGACAGATCCGTTCGACCTGCTCGGTGATCGGCATCTCCACCCCGTGCGCCCGCGCCAGATCGCGGATCGCGAGGCAGCTCTTGACGCCCTCGGCGGTCTGTCGGGTCGCGGCCTGGGCCTGCTCCAGCGTCTCGCCCCGGCCCAGGTGCTCGCCGAAGGTGCGGTTGCGGGCCAGCGGGGACGAGCAGGACGCGACGAGGTCGCCCATGCCCGCCAGGCCGGCGAAGGTGATCGGGTCCGCCCCGAGGGCCACACCCAGGCGGGCCGTCTCGGCCAGCCCTCGGGTCATCAACATGGCCCGGGTGTTGTCGCCGAAGCCCATCGCGGTGGCGATGCCGTACGACAGCGCGATCACGTTCTTGACCGCGCCGCCCAGCTCGCAGCCGATCACGTCGTCGTTGGTGTACGGCCGCAGGTACGGCGTCCGGATCGACGACTGCACGAGCGTGGCGCGGTCGGCGTTGGTGCCGGCGACCACCGTGGCGGCCGGCTGCTCGGCGGCGATCTCGGGGGCGAGGTTCGGGCCGGAGACCACCACCACCCGATCGGCGGCCACCCCGGCGGTCTCGACGATGACCTCGCTCATCCGCTTGGTGGTGCCGAGTTCGATGCCCTTCATCAGCGACACCAGGGTGGCGTCCGGGTGCAGGTGCCCGGCCCACTCGGCGAGGTTGCCGCGCAGGGTCTGCGAGGGCACTGCCAGCACCACCACCTCGGCGCCGCTGATCGCCTCGGCGGCGTCGGTGGTGGCGGTGACCCGGGCCGGCAGCAGCAGGTCCGGCAGGTACTCCGGGTTGCGACGCTCGGCGCGGATGCTCTCGGCCACCGGGGCGCGGCGGGCCCACACGGTCACGTCCCGCCCCGCGTCGGCCAGGATCTTGGCGAAGGCGGTTCCCCAGGAGCCGGCGCCCAGCACCGCGACGTGGCCGCTCATGCCGCTTCACCGGGGTGGCGCTCGACGGACGGTCGGGCCGGCCGTTCCCACAGTGGCGGCGGGGTGCCACCGCGGATCTCGACGAGCATGTCCCGCAGCCGCAGCATGATGGCGTCCGTCATCTCCTCGAGGGTTTCCCGGGTCGGTGGGGCGCCCGCCCAGCAGCTCAGGTCGACCGGCTCGCCGGCCACGACGGTCACCGGGATCCGGGGGCGGGGGTTCAGCCGGCTGGTCCGCGGGTCGAAGATCCGCTCCGGACCCCACATCACCAGCGGCACCACCGGGGCGCCGGTGGCCAGCGCCAGCCGGGCGGCGCCGGTCTTGGCCTTCATCGGCCACAGGTCCGGCTGTCGGGTGGTCGTGCCCTCCGGGTAGATCACCACCGCGCCACCCTCGTCGAGCGCGGCGACCGACTTGTCCAGCGAGCGGACCGCGTCCACGCTGCCGCGCTCGACCGGGATCTGCAGACAGCGGTGCAGGATCCAGCCGATCACCGGCACCCGGAACACGCTGGCCTTGCCCAGGTACTGCGGCCACCGCCCGGAGTCGTAGATGAAGTGCGCGGAGACCAACGGGTCGGCGTGCGAGATGTGGTTGGCGACGATGATCATTCCGCCGTCACGGGCGAGGTGCTCCTGGCCGCGCCAGGTCCGCCGGGTCCAGACGGTCATCACCGGCTTCACCAGCCCCACGGCGAACCGTTGCCAGAACCCCAGCCTCCGCCGTGCCACTGTGCCTCCTCGTCGCGCCCCGACCCGCCGCGAGCCCCACCCGCGACACCCGCAGCGGAAATCATGCCTGCTCGCCCCCGGTACGGCCAGCGAGGGTCCCGTCGTCCGGCTGGCAGGATTGCGGACGTGAGTCAGCCGAGGTGGGCCGTGGTGGTGCCGGTGAAGCGTCTGACCGCGGCCAAGAGCCGGCTGCGGGGCGCGCTGCCCGGCGTACCGCATGAGGAGCTGGCACTGGCGCTGGCGGCCGACACGCTCCGCGCGGTGCTGGCCTGCCCGGCGGTCGCCGAGGCCCTGGTGGTGACCGACGACACCCGGGTGGCGGCCGCGGCGCGGGCCGCCGGGGCGCGGACGGTGCCCGACCTGCCGGACGCCGGCCTGAACGCCGCCTTCCGGCACGGCGCGGCACAGATCCCCGGGCGGTGGGTGGCCGGGCTGACCGCCGACCTGCCGGCGCTGCGCCCGGCCGAGCTGGCCGACGCGCTGCGCGCGGCGCAGCACGACACCGAGGGGGTACGCCGGTTCGTGGCGGACGCCCCCGGTGGTGGGACGGTGCTGCTCGCCGCGCCGTCGGGCGTCGACCTCGACCCACGGTTCGGCGTCGGCTCGGCGGCGGCGCACGCGGCGAGTGGGGCGCTGCCGCTGACCGGTGACTGGCCCAGCCTGCGGCGGGACGTGGACACCGCCGAGGACCTGGCCGCCGCCGCCCGGCTGGGGCTGGGACCGCGCACCGCGGCGCTGCTCGCCGCCGGCTGACCGGCGCGCTGAACAAGCTGACCCGGCCGGTGTACGGTGCGAGCATGCAGGGCACGGTGGCCAGTTACGACGCGGCGACACGTAGCGGTGTCCTACTGCTCGACGACGGCACCGAGCTGCGTTTTCCCGCCCGGGCGTTCGACGCCTCCGGCCTGCGGTTGCTCCGGCTCGGCCAGCGGGTGCGCATCGACACCGATCCCGACGGCGAGGTCGTCCGGGTGACATTGCCGACGATGCACTGAGCTGGCGGGGCCAAGTTCATTTTGCGTTAACTCTAATCGGGTGATTATGAGCGGGTGAGCACCCCTCGCGAGCATCCGGTCACCCCTCCCGCCACCGACCCCCGCAACGGCGCCCGCGTTCGCGGCACCGACGGCCGTTTCCGCCCGTCCCGGGCCGAACGGGCCGGCGCCGCCCGTGCCGACACGCTCGCCGACGACCCGGGCGCGGCGTCCTCCGGGCTCGACGAGGTCATCGAACCCGGCGTGCCGCCCACGGAGACGGACGGCCCGGCGACCGGCGCGGCCCTGCCCGGCACCTCCGGCGGCCTCGCCACCGGCCTCTCCGCGGGCGGTGCGGGGGACGACGAGCCACCGGCTGCTCCCCCGCTGCCGGAGGACCGCTTCCTCAACCGGGAGCTGTCCTGGCTCGACTTCAACGCGCGGGTGCTCACCCTCGCCGAGGACCAGCGCACCCCCCTGCTGGAGCGGGCCAAGTTCCTGGCGATCTTCGCCAGCAACCTCGACGAGTTCTACATGGTGCGGATCGCCGGCCTGAAGCGGCGGCTCTCCGCCGGCCTGCCGGTGCGCGGCGGCGACCGGCTGCCCCTGCGCACGCAGCTGGAGCTGATCGCCGAACGGACCGCCGAGCTGGTCGCCCGGCACGCCGCCTGCTTCGTCGACGACGTCCTGCCCCGGCTGGCCGAGGAGGGCATCCGCATACTGCGCTGGGGTGACCTGGGCGACCCCGAGCGGGAGCGGCTGCGCACCTACTTCCGGGAGCACATCTTCCCGGTGCTCACCCCGCTCGCGGTGGACCCGGCGCACCCGTTCCCGTACATCTCCGGGCGGTCGTTGAACCTGGCGGTGGCGGTCCGGGACCCGGACGGCGGGTCCGAGCTGTTCGCGCGGGTGAAGGTGCCCAACAACGTCCCGCGCTTCGTACGGGTCGACCGGGACCAGCCGGGCGTGCGGATGCTGCCGGTGGAGGACCTGATCTCGGTGCACCTGGGTCAGCTGTTCAGCGGCATGCAGGTGGTCGAGTGCCACCTGTTCCGGGTCACCCGCAACGCCGAGGTGGAGGTCGACGAGGACCGCGACGAGGATCTGCTCCAGGCCCTCGAACGGGAGCTGGCCCGCCGCCGGTTCGGCCCGCCGGTCCGCCTGGAGGTCGCCGCGTCGATCTCCGACCACATGCTGGAGCTGCTCGTCCGCGAGTTGGACATGGACGACCAGGACGTGCTGCGGGTGCCCGGCCTGCTGGACCTTTCCGCGCTGTGGCAGGTGTACGGCGAGGCCGACCGCCCCGATCTCAAGGACCCGCCGTTCGTGCCGGCCACGCATCCCCGGCTCGCCGAGGGCGAGGTGCCGCGCAGCGTCTTCTCCACCCTGCGGGACGGGGACATCCTGGTGCACCACCCGTACCACTCGTTCGCCACCAGCGTGCAGCGCTTCATCGAGCAGGCCGCCGCCGACCCCAACGTGCTGGCCATCAAGCAGACCCTCTACCGCACCAGCGGTGACTCGCCGATCGTGGACGCGCTCGTCGACGCGGCCGCCGCCGGCAAGCAGGTGGTGGTCCTGGTCGAGGTGAAGGCCCGCTTCGACGAGGTGGCCAACATCGGCTGGGCCCGCACCCTGGAACGCGCCGGCTGCCACGTGGTGTACGGCCTGGTGGGGCTCAAGACGCACTGCAAGACCGCCCTGGTGGTCCGGCAGGAGGGCAACCAGATCCGCCGGTACTGCCACATCGGCACCGGCAACTACCACCCGAAGACCGCCCGCCTGTACGAGGACTTCGGGATGCTCACCGCCGACCCGGAGATCGGGGCGGACCTCACCGACCTGTTCAACGTGCTGACCGGCTACAGCCGGCAGACCGCGTACCGGCGGCTGCTGGTCGCCCCGCAGGGCATCCGCAGCGGCCTCATCGAACGCATCGAACGGGAGATCGCGCACGTCCGGTTGGGCATGCCCGGCCTGGTCCAGTTCAAGGTCAACTCGCTGGTCGACGAGGGCGTGACCGACGCGCTGTACCGGGCGTCCCAGGCCGGCGTGCACGTCGACCTGCTCATCCGGGGCATGTGCACGCTGCGTCCGGGGGTGCCTGGGCTGTCGGACAACATCCGGGTGCGCTCGATCCTCGGCCGGTTCCTGGAGCACTCCCGGGTCTTCCGCTTCGGCAACAACGGCGAGGCCGAGTTCTGGATGGGCTCGGCGGACCTGATGCACCGCAACCTGGACCGGCGGGTGGAGGCGCTGGTGCAGGTGAGCGATCCGGTCGCCCGCGCCGAGCTGGACTACGTGCTGACCGCCGCGATGAGCCCGGACGTGGACGCGTTCGAGCTGGCCGGCGACGGCACCTGGACGCGGCGTACCGACGGTGACGACGCGGCCCGGGTGCACCTGCAGGATCTGCTGCTGCGCCGCGTCGGTGGCACGGCCGGCTGACCGTTCGCGGCATAGGCTGAGCTGATGGTCGAGGAGGAGCAGAAGTACGAGGTGGACGACACCTTCGTGCTGCCGGACCTGTCCGCCACGTTTCCGGCCGGCGGCCGGGTCCGGGCGCTGCCGCCGGTGACGCTCGTCGCCCGCTACCTCGACACGGTCGACCTGCGGCTGGCCCGCGCCGGGGCGTCCCTGCGCCACCGCAAGGGTGACGAGCTGCCGTGGACGGTGAAGCTGCCCACCGGCACGCCCGGCGTCCGGCACGAGATCTCCCGTCCCGGGCCGGTCGGGCAGCCGCCGCCGGAGCTGGTCGAGCTGGTCACCGTCCTGCATCGGGGCGCGTCGCTGGCGCCGGTGACTGTGGTACGCACCGTCCGGCACGCTCACGAGGTGTGCGACCGGGCCGGAACGGTGCTCGCCGAGGTGGTGGACGACCGGGTGACAGTCCTCGACGACGCCGGCGCCACCACCGGCGCGTTCCGCGAGGTGGAGGTGGAGCGCAAGGCCGGCGACCGCAAGCTGCTGGAACGAATCGGCGAGGTGCTGTGCGAGGCCGGGGCCCGGGCCGGCTCGTTCACCCCGAAGCACGTACGGGCGCTGGGGACGGTGGCGCAGGCCGAACCCGACCTGGTCGGGCCGGGCGGACTGACGGCCGACCCGACCGCCGGGGACATGGTCACCGAGGCGGTCCGCAAGGAGGTGGGCCGACTGTTGGCGCACGACCCGCTGGTGCGGCTGCGCACCTCGACCGACGGCGGCGACAGCGCCGTACACCAGATGCGGGTGGCCTGCCGACGGCTGCGCAGCGACCTGCGCACCTTCCGGCCGCTCGTGCGCCGCAGCTGGGCCCGGCCCCTGCGCGACGAGCTGCGCTGGCTGGCCGGGGTGCTCGGCGGGGCGCGCGACGCCGAGGTGCTCCGCGACCGACTGCGGCGCACCGCGACCGCCGACCCGCTCAGCCCGCTCGACACGGGCGCGGTGGACCGACTGGACGAGGCGCTCGCGCAGCGGCAGCGGCAGGCGCTCGCCGCCATCGACGAGGCGCTGCGCTCGCCGCGTTACCTGGCCCTGGTGGACGCGCTGGTGCTGGCCGCCCGCGCGCCCCGGCTCACCCGACGGGCGGCCGCCCCGGCGGCGCGCACGCTACCGAAGCTGGTGGCCCGCCCGTGGCGGCAGCTCACCGGCCCCGACGGCGTGGACGGGCTCGACCCGCTGGCCCCCGACGACCGCTGGCACGCCGTCCGCAAGGAGGGCAAGCAGGCCCGCTACGCGGTCACCGCAGTGGTCCCGGCCGTCGGCAAGGACGCGCGGCGGCTGGCCCGCGCGTTGGCCCGCGTCCAGGACGTGCTCGGCGAACACCAGGACGCCGCGGTGGCCGCCGAGACCTGGCTCGCCCTCGCCGCCGACCGACCGGCCGACCACGAGCTGGCGGTCACCGCCGGGCGGCTGGCCGAGCGGGAACGCGACACGGTCCGCCTGATGCGGGCCCGGTTCCCCGCCGCGTGGCACCGGGCCACCCGGCGACGGCGGACCAGATGGTTGCCGTGACGGGCATCCGCGCTGCCGGCGGGGTCTGCTGGCGACCGACCGCCGACGGCGTACGGGTCTGCGTCGTGCACCGCCCGCGCTACGGGGACTGGACGCTGCCCAAGGGCAAGCTCGAACCGGGCGAGCATCCACTGGTCGCGGCGGTCCGGGAGGTGGCCGAGGAGGCCGACGTGCGGGGCGTACCGCAGGTGCGGCTGCCGTCGGTGCGCTACCGCAGCGAGGGGCAGGCCAAACTGGTCGACTACTGGTCGATGCTCGCGGTCGCCGAGGGCGGGTTCCAGCCGGGCACCGAGGTCGACGACATCCGGTGGCTGGCCGTGGACGACGCGATCCGCCTGGTCAGCTATCCGCACGACGCCGAGGTGCTCGCCGGGTTCGCCGCGTTGCCGCCGGTGACCGCGACCGTCGCGGTGGTCCGGCACGGGCACGCCGGCAAGCGGGCCACCTCGACCGGCCCGGACACCGCCCGCCCGCTCGATCGCGAGGGGTGGGCCCAGGCGTACGCGCTGGCGCCGCTGATCGCCCTGGTGCGCCCGGCCCGGCTCCTGTCGGCCTCGCCGCGCCGCTGCGTGCAGACCCTGGACCCGGCCGCCGCGTTGCTCGACCTGCCCATCGAGATCTGCGGCGACCTGGACGAGCCGCAGCCGGGTCAGCAACAGGACGAGCGGGTGCTGGCCACCGCCGCCCAACTGCTGGAGCTGGCCTGCGCCGGCGGGCAGGTGGCGGTGTGCAGCCAGGGCAAGGTGCTGCCGGGCGCGTTGGAGCAGCTGACCGGCCGCGCCGACGAGGACTTCATTACCCCGAAGGGCGGCGGCTGGCTGCTGGCCTTCAGCGGCGAGCGGCTGCTCGCGGCCGACCGCCTGTGAGGCCCGCCCGGCGCTTCGGCGGTTGATCCCCCCTTCAGGTCGCCGACGTGGCGGTGTCCGGCTGGCCAGATACCGCAGCATCGGCGATCCCGGCGCGGGGTCAGCGGGACGGCAGGGTGAGGGTCACCGCCACCGGCAGGTGGTCGCTGGCCTCGCCGCGCGGCGCGACCGGATTCGTCGCCGTCAGGCCGGGCGAGACGAAGACGTGGTCGATCTGCTGGCGTGGATCGTCGGCCGGGCTCGTCGCCAGCGGACGGGCGACCGCCAACGCGTCGACCAGCCCGGCCGCGGTGAACTGCTCGAAAGCCTCGTCGCCCGGCTCGGTGTTCAGGTCGCCGGCCACCACGAGCGGCCGGCCGGCCGCGTACCCGGTGGCGAAGTCGGCCACCGCGCGAGCCTGCGCCACCGGGCCCGCGTCGGGTGGCGGTTGCAGGTGGGTGCTCACCACGGCGGCACGGACACCGTCGCCGAGGTCCAGGGTGACGGCGAGAGCCTGCGCTCCGGTGGGCGCCCCGAGAGACGGCAGCGGCCGGGACCGTGGGTCGGTGACCGGCCACCGGCTGAGCACCGCGTCACCCCAGACCGGGTCGGCGGCCGGCCCGAACACGTACGGCATGCCGAGCCGGTCGGACAGCAGGTCCAGCGTGTCGTGGCCGCCGTTGAGCAGCCAGCCCCGGTCCACCTCGCTGAGCAGCACCACATCGGGCCGCTGCCGGTCGATCGCCGCGGTCAGCCCGGCCAGGTCGAACCGGCCGTCCAGCCCGAAGCCCATCCGGATGTTGTACGCCACCACGGTCAACCGCTCCGGCGGACCCTCCCGGTTGCTCGCCACCGCCACCTCGTCGGCGAGCAGCGGCGCGAGCAGAGCCAGCGCGGCGACCCCGCCGGCGGTCCGCAGCGGCGGAAGCGGGCCGGGACGCCGGTGGCCGGACGGACGGGCGGCCAGGGCCACGGCGGCGACCACCCCGGCCACCACCACCGGCACCACCGCGTTCGGGTAGCCCAGGTCGTATGCCGAGTAGTAACCCACCGCCCCCAGCACGAAGAGCAGCATGCCGGCGGCGACGGCGTACCCCCGGCGGGCCGCCGTTCGGCGGCTGTCGTCCGTGCCCGTCGCGCCCTCACCGTCAGCGTCAGCGTCGACGGCGGCGTGGGCGGCGCCGTCGGCGTCGGCGCGACCCGGAGCGTCGGTGAGGGCGAGGCAGGCGCCGAGTCCGACGGCGGTGAGCAGGATGGCCGCGACGAGCAGGTCGCCACTGTCGAGGGCGAAGAGCACCACGCCCACCAGCAGGGCCGCCGGCCCGAGCGGTCGGCCCCACCCCCGGTTCGGGCCCGCCAGCGCGGCCAGCAGGAACCCGGCGACCGCCACCGGCACCGGTGCCAGGCCGAACAGCGGTGAGCGAGCGACGTCGCCACCCGCGACCAGGTACGACATCCCGGCCTGGGCCAGGGCCGGCGCGAGGGCCACCATGCCGGCCAGCAGCAGCACCGGCCCGGCCAGCAGCCACGATCGGGCGCCACCGGGGCCGGGCGGCGCGGTGGGCAGCGTCGTGCCGAGCAGGAACAGCACCGCCGCGACGGCGCTGAGCAGCCAGGCCACCCAGCCGCCCCGCCAGACGAGGTCGTAGGTGTCCAGCAGCGCGTGGATGGCGGCGTTGACCGCCAGCCCCAGGGCCAGTCCCGGCACCGGACGGTCGGTGCCGCCGGCGACACCCACCAACCAGACCAGACCGGCGAGCAGACCGGCGGTGGCCAACCAGAGCTGCGGACGGCCGCCGGGGGCGCTGGTGAGCGCGAGCCGGGCCACGGCGAGCAGCACGGCGGCGACGACGGTGACCCGGCGGGCGCCCACCCGCCGGACCAGAGCCGGCGCGGCCATCGCCAGAACGAACCAGCCGAGCGCGAACGCGCCCATCAACTCGGCCGGGGTGGACGCGGCCTGCCCGAAGATGGTGATGATGCCGGGCAGCCAGACGCGCAGCACGTCGATGAGCAGAATGACGCCCAGCGCGAGCGATCCGGTGGTGAGCTGGCGGTAGCGCACCGGCGCCCCATTTCGTCGGCGGACCGGTCCGCAAAGGGGGGCCGGCACGGCGATTCTGCGCGTACGGCCCGGCCGGGTCAACGGTCCGGCACGCGCAAAGGGCGCCCACCGCGAGGGTGGACGCCCTTTGGGCGGACAGTCGGTCAGCGCTTGCTGGCCGCCTTCTTGGCCGGAGCCTTCTTCGCCGGCGCCTTCTTGGCCGCCGTGCTCTTGCTCGCCGCCGCGGTGGTCTTCTTCGCCGTGGCGGACTTGGTCGCCGCGGCGGTCTTCTTCGCCGGGGCGGTCTTCTTGCTGGCGGCCGTCTTGGTCGCCGTGGTGGTCTTGCTCGCCTTGGCCGGGGCGGTCTTCTTGCTGGCCGCCTTGGTGGCGGCGGCGGTGGTGGTCTTGCTCGCCTTGGCCGGGGCGGTCTTCTTACCGGCCGCCTTGGTGGCGGTGGCCTTGGTGCCCGCCGCCTTGGCGCCGGCGGTCTTGGCCGTGGCGGCGGCGGTCTTCTTCGCCGCCACCGTGGCCTTCGGCACCTTGCCGCTGGCCACCATCTCCTTGAACCCGGCGCCGGGGCGGAAGGTCGGGACGGACGTCTTCTTGACCTTCACCGCCTCGCCGGTACGCGGGTTGCGCGCTGTTCGTGCGCCACGCACACGCTTTTCGAATGCTCCGAATCCGGTGATCGCCACCTTCTCGCCCTTGGTGACCGCTGCCTGGACCTCAGTGAGGACCGCGTCGAGCGCGGCCGTCGCCGTCTTCCGGTCCCCCAGGCGAACGGCGAGCGCCTCGATGAGCTCGGCCTTGTTCACGACTTCCTCCCGATTGTGCAACTGACTCGACGCGAGCCATTCTGCGCGCACCGTATGCCCTGCGCTGCCTGGACACAAACATTCGGTGGAAAAAAGCCCTTGTGTCGTAACGGATTCGCCCCCACCGGTTGGACCGGTGGGGGCGAAATCCGATGTGCGGGTGGGCGTACGGCTATGCCACCGAGGGCAGGAACGGCAGTCGAGACGCCTCGTAGGAGGCGATGTCATCGGCGTGCCGGAGGGTGAGTCCAATGTCGTCCAGGCCCTCCAACAGCCGCCACCGGCTGAAGTCGTCCAGTGGGAACGACCAGGTCGCGTCCCCGGCCCGGAGCTGTCGGGCGGTCAGGTCGACGGTCACCGGAGTGGTCGGGTCGGCCTCGACGAGATCCCACAACTCCTCGACGGCTTTCAATTCCAACTCGACCGGCAGCAGGCCCTCCTTGAGTGCGTTGCCCCGGAAGATGTCACCGAAGCGCGGGGCCACCACGGCGCGGAAGCCCCAGTCCCGTAGCGCCCAGACGGCGTGCTCCCGGGAGGAGCCGGTGCCGAACTCGGGACCGGCGATGAGGATCGACGCACCGGAATAGGATTCATCGTTGAGTACGAATGCCGGGTCTTCCCGCCAGGCGTTGAACAGCCCGTCGGCGAAGCCGGTGCGGGTCACCCTCTTGAGGTACACGGCCGGGATGATCTGATCCGTGTCCACGTTGGACCGGCGCAGCGGCACGGCGGTGCCGGTGTGGGTGGTGAACTTGTCCATCTCCTCGGTCCCTTCTACAGATCGGCGGGGGCGGCCAGCCGCCCGACCACGGCGGTGGCGGCGGCGACCGGCGGGGAGACCAGGTGGGTACGACCGCCCCGGCCCTGCCGGCCCTCGAAGTTCCGGTTGGAGGTGGACGCGGAGCGCTCGCCGGGCTTGAGCGTGTCGGGGTTCATGCCCAGGCACATCGAGCAGCCGGCGAACCGCCACTCGGCGCCGGCGTCGGCGAAGACCTTGTCCAGCCCCTCGGCCTCGGCGGCCTCCCGGACGGCGGCGGAGCCGGGCACCACGAGCATCCGGACGGAGTCGGCGACCCGGTGGCCGCGCAGCACGTCGGCCGCGGCCCGCAGATCCTCCAGGCGGCCGTTCGTGCAGGAACCCACGAAGACCACGTCGATGGACAGCTCCCGCAGCGGGGTGCCGGGGCGCAGATCCATGTACTCCAGCGCACGGCGGGCGGCAGCGCGCTCCGAGTCGGTGGTGAACTCCTCCGGGTCGGGCACCGGCGCGCTCAGCGGCGCGCCCTGCCCGGGGTTGGTGCCCCACGTGACGAACGGCGTGATCCGGCTGGCGTCCAGGGTGACCTCGGCGTCGAAGCGCGCGCCCTCGTCGGTGGGCAGCGTCCGCCACCAGGCCAGCGCCGCGTCCCAGTCGGCGCCCTGCGGCGCGTTCGGCCGACCCTTGAGGTACGCGAAGGTCGTCTCGTCCGGCGCGATCATGCCGGCCTTGGCGCCCCACTCGATGGACATGTTGGCGATGGTCATCCGCCCCTCCATGGAGAGGGCCTGGATGGCGTCGCCGCGGTACTCGACGATGTGCCCGCGCCCACCACCGGTGCCGACCTGGGCGATCAGCGCGAGCACCAGGTCCTTGGCGGTGACGCCGGGGGCGAGCTGGCCGGTGACGTTGACGGCCATGGTCTTCGGCCTGCTCTGCGGCAGCGTCTGGGTGGCCAGCACGTGCTCCACCTCGCTGGTGCCGATGCCGAAGGCGAGCGCGCCGAACGCGCCGTGGGTGGCGGTGTGTGAGTCGCCACACACGATCGTCATGCCGGGCTGGGTCACCCCGAGCTGCGGGCCGATGACGTGCACGATGCCCTGGTTCTCGTCGCCGAGCGGGTGCAGCCGCACGCCGAACTCGGCGCAGTTGCGGCGCAGCGTCTCGATCTGCGTACGCGACGTCGGGTCCGCGATGGTGAGCAGGTCACCGCGGCGGAGCCGGAACGCCGGATCGGCGTACCCGGTCGGGGTGTTGTGGTCCTCGGTCGCGAGGGTCAGGTCGGTACGGCGCACCCGGCGCCCGGCGAGCCGCAGCCCGTCGAACGCCTGCGGGCTGGTCACCTCGTGCAGCAGGTGCAGGTCGATGAAGAGCAGGTCCGGCTCACCGGCGGCGGACCGTACGACGTGCGCGTCCCAGACCTTCTCGGCCAGGGTCCTCGGCTCAGGAGTGACTCCCACCATCTGGACATCCTAAATTCTGGGAGGTAAGTTTCGGCTTGTGGGACACAGTATGAGCGGTGTCGGCGTTCTCGACAAGGCGGTGGTCATCCTGGCCGCCTGTGTCGACGGCGCCAGCCTGGCCGAACTCGTTGAACGCACGAAGCTGCCCCGGGCCACCGCGCACCGGCTGGCACAGGCACTGGAGATCCATCGGATGCTGGTCCGGGACACCCAGGGGCGCTGGCGTCCCGGGCCCCGGCTGGGCGAGCTGGCCAACGCCGCTCCGGACGTCCTGCTGACCGCCGCCGAGCCGCTGCTGGCCGCGCTGCGCGACGCCACCGGCGAGAGCGCGCAGCTCTACCTGCGCCGCGCCGACGAGCGGATCTGCGTGGCGGCGGCGGAGCGCGCCAGCGGCCTGCGGGACACCGTTCCGGTCGGCTCGGTGCTGCCGATGACGGCCGGCTCGGCGGCCCAGATCCTGCTCGCCTGGGAGCCTCCAGAGGCGGTGATGCCGCTGCTGCCGCGCAGCAAGTTCACCGGCCGCACCCTGGCCGAGGTCCGCCGCCGCGGCTGGGCGCAGAGCGTGGCCGAACGGGAGGCCGGTGTGGCGAGCGTCTCCGCCCCGATCCGCGACCGCACCGGCCGCGTGATCGCCTCGGTCAGCATCTCCGGCCCGATCGAACGCCTGGGCCGCCGCCCCGGCGAACGCCACGCCATGGCAGTCGTCAGAGCCGGCCAACGCCTCTCCGGCCTCTAACCCCACCCCCCACCCCGCCCCTGCCCTTGTTGATCATGAAGTTATTGCCCGGACACGCCGTGGCGGAGGGCAATAACTTCATGATCAACGG
>NZ_JBEXHY010000066.1:0-30508 GCF_040608295.1 Micromonospora sp. NPDC005197
GCGTCACCGGCGAGCCGGAATCTGACGCAAACCTCTTGATCACCGCATCAGGTCGGGGGGTAGACGGCCCGGTGGGCGGTGGCGATCGCCGCCGCGTAGGCGGCGCCGGTCAGGGCGCGGTCGCGGGCCAGGGCCGCGCGGGCCGCGTTCGCGCCGGGTGCGCCGTGCACCCCACCGCCCGGGTGCGCCGACGAGCTGGCCAGAAAGAGCCGGTCCACCGGGGTGTCCGCCCGGCCCAGGCCGGGAATCGGGCGCAGGAACAGCTGCTGGTACGCGGCGGCGGTGCCCCCGCCGAGCGCGCCCCCGACCAGGCTCGGGTCGCCCTTCTCCAGCTCGGCGGGCCCGGCCACGTGCCGTCCGACGATGAGCTGCCGGAAGCCCGGGGCCGCCGCCTCCAGCACGTCCTCCATGCGCTGCACGTGCCCAGCGATCTCCTCGGCCCGCCAGTCCTTTCGGAACGGCAGGTGGGTGTACGACCACAGCGACTCGGTGCCCGGCGGTGAGTGGCTCGGGTCGGCCACGGACATCTGCCCGACCAGCAGGAACGGGTCGCGGGGCAGTTCGCCGCGGGCGAGCTCGCCGGCGTAGCGGGTCAGCCCGTCGAGGTCCGCGCCGAGATGCACGGTGCCGGCGCCGGCGACCTCCCGGTTGGTCCACGGGACCGGGGCGGAGAGCGCCCAGTCCACCTTCAGCGTCGAGCCGTCCCACCGGAAGTGCGCCAGGTCCTCGACCAGCCGCGACGGCAGCACCGAAGCCCCGACCAGGTCGAGGTAGAGGGCCGGGGCCGGCACGTCGGCGAGGACGGCCCGGCGGGCCCGCCACAGCGCGCCGCCCTCGGTGCGGACGCCCATCGCCCGGCCGCGCGCGGTGAGCACCCGGTCGACCCGCGCGCCGTAGAGGATGCGACCACCGCGTTCCTGCAGGCGGGCCACCAGCGCGTTGGTGATCTGCCGCGCGCCGCCGTCGGGCACCGGCCAGCCGACCTGCTGGCCGAGCATGGCCAGCAGCCAGCCGTACACGCCGGAGCCGGCCTCCTCGGGCGACAGGTCGGTGTGCAGGGCGCAGCCGGCGAGCAGCGCCGGCCCGCCCGGACCATCGAACAGCTCGTCGCCGAGCTTGCGCACCGGCACCACGAGTCGGCGGGCCAGCCGCAGGGCGCCCGCGACCCGCAGCCGGCGCAGCAGGCCCAGACCGCCGCGCACCGGGGGGAACGGCGTGGTGATGGTGGTGAGCATCGGCTCGGCCACGTCGAGCCAGTCGGTGTACGCGTTCAGCCAGCGCTTCCCGTCGCCGGGGGCGAACTGCTCCAGCGAGGCGGCCGTGACGTCGGGATCCCGGTTGATCACCGCCGCCCGGCCGTCGGGCAGCAGGTGTGCCAGCACGTCCGGGGCGTGCCGCCAGGACAGCCCGTACCGGCCCAGGTCAAGGCCGTTCAGCACCGGCGAGGCGTACCCCAGGGGGTAGAACGAGCTGTAGAGGTCGCTCAGGTAGCCCGGGGCGGTCACCTCGGCGGACTGCACCGCGCCGCCGGGTACGGCGGTCGCCTCCAGCACCACCACGTCCCAACCGGCGTCGGCCAGCAGGTTCGCCGCGACCAGGCCGTTGTGCCCGGCGCCGACGACGACGGCGTCCGCGCTCTGCGCGCCGGTGGTAGTCACCCGATCCGCCTACCCGGCGCGCAACCGGGCGAAACGCGTTTGTCTCGCCGGGGCCGGGGCATCCAGCGCCGCATGTACACGGTTGCGCAGCTGGTGGGCGGGGTGTGGGGCGCGGGCGGGGCCGGCGGCGAGCTGGTCGTCCACGATCCGGCGGACGGCGAACCGGTCAGCTCCGTGCCGGTCGCCACGGCCGACGAGGTCGGCAAGGCGGCCCAGGCGGCGCGGGACGCGACCGCGCAGTGGGCGGCGACCGCGCCGGCGGAGCGGGCGGCGGCGCTGCACCGGGCCGCGGACGCGGTCGCGGCCGTCACCGACGAGCTGGCGGCGGCGGTCACCGCGGAGATGGGCAAGCCGCTCGCGGACGCCCGCGGCGGCGTCGAGGCGGGGATCGGCACCCTGCGACAGTACGCGGAGCTGGCCCCGCTACGCGGCGGGCGGACGTTGAACGGCGCGACGGACGCGGTGGACTTCATGACGCCCCAGCCCCGGGGCGTGGTCGCCGTCATCACCCCCTGGAACGACCCGGTTGCGGTGTCCTGCGGACTGCTCGGCGCGGCCCTGGTCACCGGCAACGTGGTGCTCTACAAGCCCAGCGAGCGAACGCCGGCGACGGGTTGGCTGCTGACGCGCGCCCTGGACGCGGCGCTGCCGGCCGGGGTGCTGTCCCTGCTCACCGGTGGTCCGGAGGTCGGCGCGACACTGGCCACACAGGACGTGGACGTGGTCGCGCACGTCGGTTCCACCGCCACCGGGCGGAAGATCGCCGCCGCCGCGGCCCGTACCGGCGCGAAGGTGCTGCTGGAGAACGGCGGCAGCGACCCGTTGGTCGTCGACGCGGGTGTCGACCCCGACTGGGCGGCGGAGCAGGCCGCGCTCGGGGCGTTCGCGAACGCCGGGCAGATCTGCGTCGCGGTGGAACGGATCTACGTACACCGGGAGGTGGCCGACGACTTCGTGGCGGCGCTGGTGCGGCGGGCCGGCGCACTGCGGGTCGGGCCGGGTCGGGACCCGGGCACCGAGCTGGGCCCGCTCGTCGACCGGCGGCACCGCGACCACGTACACGGGCAGGTGAGCGCGGCGGCGGCGGCCGGCGCGCGGGTGCGTACCGGTGGGGAGGTGCCGGACGGGCCCGGGGCGTACTACCCGGCGACCGTGGTCACCGACTGTCGGCACGACATGGTGCTGGTGCGGGAGGAGACGTTCGGGCCGGTCGCCCCGGTGGTGGTGGTCGACTCCTTCGACGAGGCGCTGACCTGCGCGGCGGACTCGGAGTACGGGCTGGCCGCGACGGTGCTGACCGCGTCGATGAGCCATGCGCAGCGGGCGTGGCGGGAACTGCCGGTGGGCACCGTGAAAGTCAACTCGGTGTTCGGCGGGGCGCCCGGCGGTGCCGCGCATCCGCGCCGGGCCAGCGGGCAGGGCTTCGGGTACGGCCCGGAGCTGCTGGACGAGTTCAGCGCCACGAAGGCGGTGCACATCGAGGCGCCCGGCGGCGGTCACTGGTGAACGCTACGGGCGGACGCCGGGGTGGCGCGTCCGCCCGTACCGCGCTGTGCGTGGGTCAGTCGCCGCGAGCCTTGCGGGTGGCCCGGTCGTTGGCCTTCTCGATGGCCGTGACCAGCTCCGGCTTGGTCATGCTCGACCGACCGGGTACGTCCAGCTTGCGGGCCACCGACATGAGGTGGTCCTTGCTGGCGTTGGCGTCCACCCCACCGGCGGTGGGTGCGCGCCGCTCCGGGCCGCCGCCAGCGGCCTGCCGGTCGCTCGGGCCCTTACGGCCCTTCGGCTCCCAGTGGTCGCCCACCTTCTCGAACTGGTGCTTCACCGCCGCGAAGGCGGTGCGGTGCGACCGCTCGCCCTCGCCGTAGGTCTCCACCGCCGAGTCGTGTGTCTTCTCCCAGGTCCGCTGCGCCTTGTCCGGGGAGCGTCGCAGCGTGCTGGGCAGGTCCTCGCGCCCGGGCATCTCGTCCTCCTCCGTGTCGACAGAATCACTGTCACCGTTCCCCGCGGGCGGGGTGGCAAACGCGTCGCGGGCGGGGCCGCACCACGGCGGCGTCGGCCCCGGGTTTGTCGATTTCCCGCTTCGGGTACCGGCCGGGCCAGGCCCGACCGGATGACCGGTCATCCGGTGGCCGGGGAACAGGGAGCGGGCATGACGACCACGGAGCCCGGTACGACGCGCGCCGACACGCCGGGTGCGCCGGTGCCCCGGCGGATGCGGCAGCTGAGCTGGCGGACCTGGCGCGGGGTGCTGGTGCGCAGCGTGACGAACTTCGTCAACGACAACTGCTCCGACTGGGCCGCCGCACTCACCTACTACGGGGTGCTGGCGCTCTTTCCGTCCGCCATCGTGGTGGTGGCCCTGGTCGGTCTGGTCTCCGACGGCGAGCGGACCCTGGACACGGTTGTCGACCTCGCCAAGCAGGTGGGTGCCGGATCGGTGGTGGCTGACAAGGACGGCGGCGTGGTCGGGGTGATCCGGGCCGTGGTGGTTCAGCAGAGCAACGTGAAGGTGCTGCTGAGTTTCGGTCTGCTCGGCGCGCTGTGGTCGGCGTCGGGCTTCATCGGGGCGTTCACCCGTGCCTCCAACGCGATCTACGGGGTGACCGAGGGTCGGCCGGTCTGGAAGCTGCGGCCGGTGCAGATCGGCTTGGCCGCGGTGACGTTGGTGCTGCTCGCGGTGGTTGCCCTCGCGCTGATCGTCAGCGGCCCGGTCACCGACGCGGTCGGCGACCTGATCCACGCCGGCGGCCTGGCCCGGACGGTGTGGAGCGTGGCGAAGTGGCCGGTGCTCGCCATAGTCATGGCGGTGCTGCTGTCCCTGCTGTTCTGGATCGCCCCGAACGTGCGCCAGCCCCGCTTCCGCTGGCTCACCCCCGGCGGCGCGGTGGCCCTGGTCTCCTGGGCGGCGGTCTCCTTCGGCTTCGGCCTCTACGTGGCCAAGTTCGCCTCGTACAACACGACGTACGGGAGCCTGGGCGCGGCCATCGCGTTCCTGGTCTGGCTCTACCTGTCCAACTCCGCCCTGATGCTCGGGGTGCAGATCAACGCCGAGGTGCAGCGCGGCCGGCAGTTGCAGGCGGGCGATCCGGACCCGGCGGAGCCGGTGCTGCCACCGCGGAAGGCGGCCGCTTCCTGAGGGCCGGTTGTCCGCCCGGATGTCCGGCCCGGGGGCCGGTTCGTGACGCGGTGCCGGTTTACCGGGCGGGGTGCCGGGTAGCGCAGAAGGCATGGAGCGTGGCAACAGCAAGCACGGACCGAGGATCGACGAGCAGATGAGCCAGGAGGTCAGCGGCCTCGTGCAGGGGCCGGGGACCGGTGGCTCTCGGGTCGACGAGTCCCGGGTGCCGGAACCGGCCGGCGAGGACCAGCCGGAGACCACCACGGCACCGGCGGGCGACCTGCGCACCGGCACGCCGCAGGGGATGAGTTCCACCGACGTCGAGCAGCGCAGCCGGCTCGGCCGGTTCATCTCCATGAGCGCGCTGCCCGGCGACCGACTGGTGCTCATCGCCAGCGCCCGGGAGAACGAGGCGCCCGACGACATCGTGGCGGCGCTGGAGCGGCTGCCCGAGGGCACCGAGTACCAGACGGTCTCCGAGGTGTGGGCCGCGCTCGGCAACAAGAACGAGACAACTCGCTGGTGAGCAGGATCGTCCCCCGATCCGGCCATCACCCGCGACCAGAGGAGGGTTCCTGATGAGTGGCGTCACCGAACACGTCGAGGTTTCCGTACCCGTAAGCACCGCGTACGACCAGTGGACGCAGTTCGAGGAGTTCCCCCAGTTCATGGAGGGCGTGCAGGAGGTCCGGCAGCTCTCCGACACGATGACCCACTGGACGGTGGACATCGCCGGCGTGAAGCGCGAGTTCGACGCCGAGATCACCGAGCAGCTGCCCGACGAGCGGGTCGCCTGGCGCTCCACCGGCGGCACCCAGCAGGCCGGTGTGGTGACCTTCCACCGCCTGGACGAGGGCAAGACCCGGGTCACCCTCCAGCTCGAGTTCGAGCCGCACGGGGTGGTCGAGCAGGCCGGCGACAAGCTCGGCATCGTCGACCGGCGGGCCAAGGGCGATCTGGAGCGGTTCAAGACGTTCATCGAGCGGCGCGGTCAGGAGACCGGCGCCTGGCGTGGCTCGGTGGACCGCCCGCAGCCGTGATCCCGCGAACCGACCGACGATGGCCGCCGGAGTTCCCGGCGGCCATCGTCGTGTCTCGGGCCGGCTGGTACCCGTTTGCGATCATCGCGCCCGGGTACGGCTGAAGTCATGACGGACGACAGGGTGTGGCGCGACGAGGAACGGCTTCCGCTGGAGGAGTTGGAGCGCGCCGTGGCGGGCTCCAGCATCGACGGGCAGGCCGACGACGTGACCGGCAACGACGCCGGTGAGGAGGCCGCCTTCGGGCACGGGCCCGCGGCGGCCGACCGAGGCGGAGAGGCCGAGGGCGCCGGGCGGGAGCCGACCGACCCGCAGCGCGCCTACCGCCCGTCGACGACCGGCCGGACCGGACCGGACAACGGATAGTCCGCGTCGGGCAGAGCGGCCCGGGACTGGGCCGGCGCCCCGGACGCGGCGGGCTCGGACGCGGCGGGCCCGGCCGCTGCGAACCCGGACGCATCGGAGCCGGGGCCGGGCTGCTCCGGCCCGCTTCCGGCGGCGGGCCGGCGGGCGCCCAGTTCGTAGAGCACGATCAACGCCAGCGCGAGCACCACCAGGGCCGGGCCGAGCACCTGCACCGACACGTTGCTGATCAGCACGCCGAGGCCTGTCGGGACGAGCGCCGCGCCGACACCGGCGGCACCGATCTGCAACCCGATGGCCCGGTCCGCGTGCGCCGCGCCGACCCGGTCGGCGGTGGTGAGGGTGAGCAGGGGGAACACCGGCGCGGCGGCGAACCCCAGCACGACCAGGCCGAGCACGGCCAGCACGGCCGACCCGGGCACCGCTATCAGCGCCGCACCGAGGGCCATGCCGCCCAGGCTGACCCGCAACACCAGCCGGGGCCCCAGCCGCTCGGCGACCACGCCCTGGACCACCCGGCCGACGAAGAGGCTGCCCCAGTACGCGGAGACGCAGCCGCCCGCCACGGCGGCGCTCAGGCCGCGCCCCTGGGTGAGCAGCAGGAACGCCCAGAGTCCGGCGGACACCTCGATGGCGACGTACAGCGCGAAGGCCAGTGCCCCGGACCAGACCGCCGGCAGCCGCAGCGTGGCCAGGACCGGCACCCGGACCGCGGGCGCGGCGTCGGTCGTCCCCACGCCCGGCTCGGGAGCGGGAGCGCGGCGCTGCCACGCGCGTACGGTGAGCGCGAACGCGGTGGCGAGAGCGAGTTGGGCGCCGGCCACGATGCCGTACCCCCACCGCCAGGCCAGCCCGGCGCTGAGCGCCGCCGTCATGATCAGTGGCCCGATCGCCACGCCGAGGCCGAAGAAGGCGTGCAGCCAGTTCATGTGTCGCGGGCCGAAGGCCCCGGCGGCGTACGCGTTGAGCCCGGAGTCGATCGCACCGGAGCCCAGCCCGAGCACCAGCGCGCAGCCCACGAGCACGGCCAGCCCGGGGCTCACGGCGTAGCCGGTCAGCGCCAGGCTGGCCAGCAGGGTGCTGCCGGCGAGCAGCGCGCCCACGCCGAGGCGGGCCAGCGTGAACCCGGCCAGCACGCTGGAGGCGAGATAGCCGACCGTGCCTGCGGTGAGCAGCAGTCCGACCGCCTCGGTGGGTACGCCGAAGTCCGCGCGGATCGACGGCCAGCCGACGCCGAGCAGTCCGTCGGGCAGGCCGAGGCTGACGAACGCGAGATAGGCCAGCAGGAGCAGCGTGGCGCGGGGCGGCGCGGGCGAGGTGGACACGGGACCCCATCCTGCCGCAGCGCACCTTACCGGCGGCGGGAGCCGCCCGTGCGCCGCGACAAGAACTGGTGTCCGGACGGTTGAGAATGCGGACAGCTCAGCCAGAATCGGCCGATCGGAGGACGGCAAAGGGGCCAGTTCGCGTAAGAATTTCGGGATGCATCAAGGCTCCGGAATCCTCTCCACGCGTCAGCGCCGCCTCGCCTGGCTCGGCTTCCTGCTCGCCGCGCTGCAGGCGCCCGTGTCGGCCTGGCTCGTCTCCGACGAGTCCTGGCTGTTCAGCCTTTGCGTCGCGCTCATGGTGGCGACCGTGATCATCGCCGACGACGCCGCCCGGCGTCGGCCGGCCAACGCGACCGGCGACTAGCCCTCGCCGACCGGCCGGGCCTCGTGTCCCGGTCGGCCCCGGGTGCGGCGGCGCTCCTTCATCTCCGCCTCGAACAGATGGCGTCGCCCGCCCACCAACTCGTCACGGGCCTGCCGGTCCAGTTCGCGGAACAACGCGTGGTAGCCGTCGTCGAAGTCCTCGACGATCTGGAACGTCCACCGGCCGGCGATCACGTTGCGGCCGAGCAGTTCGGCGTCGATCCGTTCGGCGATGTGTGGATGTCCGGCGGCGCGGAACTGCTCCACCGCGTCGTCGAGCATCAGGTCGGCGTGCCCGATCAGCTGGTGCAGCGAGTACAGGTGCCCACGGGCCCGTTCCACGCACTCCAGCGCCTCGCTGAGCTTGCCCAGCGCCGCGACCGTCTCGTCGCTCACCCCAGCCGGCCGCCGGTGCCGCTCGTCCGGCCCGTCCGTCGGTTCCCCCATCGGTGCCTCCCTGCTGTCCGCCCCACCCGGCGCCGTCCGTGCTCTGTGCCGGGCTGCGCCGTCCCTCTCCTGCTGCCCCGTCTGTGCCGGATCAACCCCCGCGGCCAGCCCGACTCGTCCGGTGGCACAACCGACACCCGCCGAGCGGCCGAGGCCGGTCCCGTGACCGGTCGGTTAGCCTCGGTCACCATGCGTGTGCCGTTCAACCGGGTCGCCTCCCGGACCGCCGTCGAGTCGGCGCGGTCGACCCTGGCCGCCCTCACCGTCTCCGTGGGCACCGCCGGCCTCGCCGCCGCCGCCGCGCGTCCCGGACTGCTGGCGCTGGTCGACCAGCACGCCGCCGCCGTGCGGGACAGCCTGGACGGCGACCGGCGGCCGTTGACCGCCGCGACGCTCGCCGGCTACGCCGAGGGGGTACGCGAGGCCGCCCTGGAGCACGGGTGGACGCCGCCGCGGGGCCCGGTGGACTGGAGCGAGCCGGAGTGGCCGCTCACCCGGCTCGTCGCCGTCTGCGCGCTGGCCCGTTCGCTCGGCCGTTCCTGACCCACCCGGTCACCCCGTACGACTCGCGACGCGGAGAGGGCGCCCGCGCAACGCGGACGCCCTTCCCCTCACGATCGTGCCGTCGCGCCCCGCTACGGGCGGTACTGCTGGGTCTCGTCGGCCGCACCGGACTGGTACGTGCCGCGCCCACCGGACATCGTCGACTGCTCGTCGACCCGGGGCATGGCCTGGGTCCGGTCGCCGCCACGGTCGGCCATCTGCCGCTCCATGTCGCCGCGCCCGGCCGAGGTGGCCCGCCGATGCTCCTGCATCGCCCGGGCTTCCTGGGCGGCCCGGTCGAGCCAGCCGTCCCAGCGGTTCTGCATGGGCTTCACCAGACCACCGCCGACGCCGACGATCAGGATGCCGGCGACCGTGGCGAGCACCGCGATCAGCACCGGAGTGGTGACCGTGGTGGCGATACCCACCTGGTTCAGCGCGGCGATCACGCCGAGCGCGATGATGAAGATCGCCGTCAGGTCGGCCAGGACCTTGCCGTACGAGAGCCCGCCCAGCGCCCCGGTGACCAGATCGCGGGCGGCGTTGGCGATCGCGGCCGCGATCACCACGATGACGATCGCGACGAACGCGCGCGGCAGCCAGGCCACCACACCGCTGATCAGGTTACTGATCGCGTTGGGCCCCCAGACTCCGAAGGCGAACTGCAGGGTGAACAGCAGGACGGCGTAGTACGCCAACCTGGCCAGGATGTCGCTGGCGTCGTACTTCGTTCTCTCCAGTGCCCGTTTGATGCCTCCGCGTTCGACGGCCTCGTCGAAATGCACCCGTTCCAGCACCGCATCCACGATCTTGAGGACCGCTCTGGCGATGATCCAGCCGACCACGAGGATGACGATGAAGGCCACTGCCTTCGGGATGAAGAGCAGCACCGACCTCCAGGTGTCGGCGATGGCATCGCCGATGTCGGCCTGCCGAACCGCGAGGGTTTTCAGCATGATGTCCCTCCTGTCGCATGGACTGCGCCGGGGGCATACCCGGCCACCGGTGCGGCAGTCCGTGTGGCTCCCTGCCATTTTTCCGACAAGTCGTCAAACAGGGGTCCTGACCTGCCCTAACAGTCACCCCGCCGGGGCCGGCCGCGACCCGCGCACATGATCGGATGCGGCTGGCCGACGGCCGGCTAGGCTGCGAACATGCCAGGAACGGTCGGGCGAGTCCCCACGCCAGCAATCCCGGTCCCCGGCGAATCCACCGGGCCCGGTGCGGCCGCCGTGCTCGCCCACGACTGGTCCGCCACCGCCCTCGGCCCGCGCGAGGGGTGGGATCCGGCGGTCCGGGCCGTGGTCGAGCTGATCCTCGCCTCGCCGATGCCGATGGCACTGGCGTACGGCGACGACCTCGTCCTGCTCTACAACGACGGCTATGCCGAGTTGTTGGGCAGCAAACACCCCGCTGCCCTCGGTCGACCGGCCGCCGAGGTGTACGCCGAAATCTGGACGCTGCCCGGCTTCGGTGACGTCATCGAGCGCGCCTACCGGCAGGGCGTGCCCTTCCTGGAGAAGGAGTCCACGCTCCCCCTGATGCGGGACAGCTCCGGGGTGGTCGAGCAGGTGGTCTTCACCCGGGGTCACTCGGCCGTCCGTGACAGCGCTGGGCAGATCGTGGGAATCCTGACGGTGGCCGCCGAAACCACCCACGTGACCGAGCAGTTGCAGAGTCTCAGCGACGTCGCCGCCGCGCTCGCCGGCACCCTCACCCTCGACGACGTGGCCCGGGTCGCGCTGCGCCACACCATCACCACGTTCGACGCCGACCGGGTCTCGTTCGTGGTCGACGAGGGTGGCGGTGGCTGGCGGATGGTGCGCCGGGTCCGCGGCGAGCTGATGGACGAGGCCGACGAGCGGTTGCCGCCGCTGTGGCGGCGGACGCCGGCGGACTGGCTGGGCCCGGTCGCGCTCGCGGCCCGCTCGGGCGAGTCGTCGTTCACCCGTGACGGGCAGCCGCTGCGCGAGACCGCCGTGGACCGCCACGACCAGAAGATCCGGTCGATGGCCGTGCTGCCGCTGGGCACCTCGGTGATCCGGGGTGGGTTGACGGTCGGCTACCAGGTGCCGCACTCCTGGTCGGCGGCCGAGCGGGCGCTGCTGGCCGCCTCGGCGGAGCTGATCGGTCAGGCCGCGGAGCGGGCCCGGCGGTTCGAGACCCAGCACGGCACCGCCCAGTTGCTGCAACGCAGCATGCTGCCGGAGCACCTTCCCGACCTGCCCCGGCTGCGGATCGCGGCCCGCTACGACCCGGGGGTGGACGGCAACGCGGCCGGCGGTGACTTCTACGACGCGTTCCTGCTGCCCACCGGCGCGCTCGGCGTGGTGCTGGGCGACGTCGCCGGGCACGACGTGCAGGCCGCGGCGCGGATGGGGCAGGTGCGGGCGGCGCTGCGGGCGCTGGCCCTGGCCGACCCGGCGCCGGACGCGGTGCTGGCCGGGCTGGACCGACTCGTGGCCAGCCTCGGCGTGGAGGCCGGCACCCACGAGCTGTTCGTCACCGTGGCGTTCGGGGTCATCGACGCCGAGCGCCGGGAGCTGACCCTGGCCAGCGCCGGTCATCCCGCCCCGCTGATCCGCCGGTGCTCCGCGGACGGCCGGTCGCACGCCGAGTACGTGGACCTGCCGGCCGGTCCCCCGCTGGGGCTGGGCGGGCGCCCGACCACCGTCACGGTCGCATTCCCTCCCGGCGACACCCTGCTGTTGTTCAGCGACGGCGTGGTGGAGCGGCGGCGGCAGAGCCTCACCGCCGGGCTGGACGCCCTCGGCGACGCCGTGGCCAAGGCCGGCACCAGTGATCCCCGCGCCCTCTGCGCGGTGGCCACCGCCGCCGTGTCCGGCGGCACCGAGGACGACGTGGCCGTGCTGGCGGTCGAGCACGCGCTCAAGCCGAGCCGGTCGGCGGCGATGGAGGTGCCGGCCGAGCCGACCGCGCCCAGCCGGGTCCGACACTGGATGACCGGCCAGCTCACCGAGTGGCAGGTGCCCGAGTCGGTGATCGGCGCGGCGGTGCTGTGCACCAGCGAGCTGACTACCAACGCGCTGCTGCACGCCGGCACGGCCGCCCGCGTGGAGATCGATCTCAGTCCGGAGCGGCTGCTGGTCTCGGTCGCCGATTCCGGCACCCGGGGCACCGTGACCCGGGCCCGCACGGACACGTTGAGCAGTCGCGGGCGCGGGCTGGGCCTGATCGAGGAGCTGAGCGACGCGTGGGGCACCGATCCGTCGGTGCGCGGCTCGACGGTCTGGTTCGAGATCCTCGTCCCGCCGGCCGAGCCGCGCTGAGGTCGGCCGGCGTCGCCGAACCCGGACGAATCAGCCGGCCGCCGAACGGGTAGGAGTGCGCCCATGGCCACCGAAAAACCCCACGGGGTGCTCTTCGACATCGACGGGACGCTTGTCGACACCACCTACCTGCACACGGTGAGCTGGTGGGAGGCGCTGCGCCAGGCCGACCACCCGGTGCCGATGGCGACCGTGCACCGCTCGATCGGGATGGGCTCGGACAAGCTGCTGGACCACCTGCTCGGCCCCGAGCGCGACCGCGATGACGACCCGAAGCTGCGCGAGGCGCACAACACCCTGTACACCGAGTACTGGGAGCGGCTGACTCCGCTGCCCGGGGCGGCGGACCTGCTGCGGGCGTGCGCCGAGCGGGGGCTGCGGGTGGTGCTCGCCACCTCCGCCGCGGAACACGAGGTGGGTGCGCTGCGCCGGGCCCTGAACGCCGACGACGTGGTGGACACCATCACCTCCTCGGCGGACGCGCAGGAGAGCAAGCCGGCACCGGACATTCTCGAGGCGGCGCTAAAGCAGTCCGGGCTGCCCGCCGAGCGCGTCGTCTTCGTCGGCGACTCGGTCTGGGACGTCGCCGCGGCCGGCAAACTGGACATTCCCTGCGTCGGGTTGACCTGCGGCGGCACCAGCCGGGGGGAACTCGCCGGCGCCGGCGCGGTGGCGGTGTACGACGACCCGGCCGCGCTGCTGGCCGAGCTGGCGGATTCCCCGCTCATCCGGCCGAGGTGAGACTCACTCCGGTTCACCGGGGCGCACACGCATAGCCGGAAGTCTTCCGGGGCATGGTCTGTGGCCACCTGCCCGCGCCGCGCGGGTGCGGCGAAAGGGTGGTGTCCGTGGAGCCGGTAGACGTCGCGTTCGCGCTTGTGGGCCTGGGCGCGCTGCTCGCGGGCATCCTGCCCCGGGTGTTGGAGCGCCGCCCGTTGTCCATGCCCATCGCGTTCCTCACCCTCGGCATGCTGGTCTTCCTGCTGCCGGTCGGACTACCGACACCGGACCCGCTGGCCCACCCCGAGCTGACCACCCACCTGACCGAGATCGGGGTGATCGTCGCCCTGATGGGCGCCGGGTTGAAGATCGACCGGCCGTTGAGCTGGGCCCGGTGGTCCTCCACCTGGCGGCTGCTGGCCATCGCGATGCCGTTGTGCATTGCGGCGGTGGCGCTGCTCGGGTGGTGGTGGGCTGGCCTGGTGCCGGCCGCGGCGCTGCTGCTGGGCGCCGCGCTGGCGCCGACCGATCCGGTGCTCGCCGCCGACGTGCAGGTCGGCGAGCCGACCGATGTGGAGGACTCCGAGGACGAGGTCCGTTTCGCCCTGACCTCGGAGGCGGGCCTCAACGACGGTCTGGCGTTCCCGTTCGTCTACGCGGCCATCGCGATCGCCTCGACCAGCCTCGCCCCGCGCGCGTGGGTGGCCGAGTGGTTCACCGTCGACGTGCTCTGGAAGGTGGGCGTCGGTGTGGGGGGCGGCCTGCTCATCGGCTGGCTGCTCGGCAAGCTGTTCTTCCGGGCGCCCAGCGAGCTGCGGCTGGCCCGGCACGCCGAGGGTTTCCTGGCGCTGGCCGCCACCTTCCTGGCGTACGGGCTGGTGGAGGTGGCCGGCGGGTACGGCTTCCTGGCGGTGTTCGTGGCCGCGCGGGCCATCCGGGCCGCCGAGCGGACCCACGAGTTCCATTCGGTGCTGCACGACTTCGCCGAGCAGGTCGAGCGGTTGCTCACCCTGGTGTTGTTGCTGCTGCTCGGCGGCGCGATCGTGGGCGGTCTGCTCGCCCCGCTGACCTGGCCGGCGGCCGCCGTCGGGCTGGCGCTGGTCTTCCTGATCCGGCCGGCCGTCGGCTGGTTGTCGCTGCGCGGCGCGCCCGGCCGGCCGGCCGAGCACTGGGTGATCTCGCTGTTCGGCATCCGCGGGGTGGGCTCGTTCTACTACCTGGCGTACGCCACCACGAAGGCGGACTTTCCGCAGGCGGAGCTGTTGTGGGCGACCGTCGGGCTGGTGGTGCTCGTCTCCGTGGTGGTGCACGGCGTCGCGGCGACCCCGGTCATGCAGTTGCTGGACCGCGAGGGTGAGCGGACGGAAGACCCGTCCGAACCCGAGGCCCGGCCGGTCGCCGCCGCCGGGCACCCCTGAGGAGTGGGCAGCGGCGTTCAGCCGAGGCGGGCGGCCAGCGCGCGACCGAGGTCGTGGCCGGAGCGCCAGGCGCTCTGCACGCGGGGCTTGCCGAACGCGTCGCCGGCCAGACCGATCCCGTCGGCGTCGAGGTGGTGGGTGTTCCCGGTGAGGTCGCCGGCCGGCTTGGCGTACGTCCAGCGGTGCACGTGCACGTCGGTGGCCGCCTCGGCCAGCCCCAGCAGGTCCCGGACGGCCTGCTCGATCGCCGGTCCGGCGCCGGAAGGCTGGGCCAGGTGCCGGGCGGCGAACTCCGGCACGGTGTGCGCCACCAGCACCGGCGCGTCGTCACCGCGCCGGTCGCCGTCGTCGCAGATGAGCGAGAGCACCGGATGGTCGTTGACGAACGCGCCGTGGAAGTGCGGCCAGCGCCGGGACGGGAAACGCAGCACCGCGGCCAAGGCCGGCGACCAGGTCTGCTCCTGCACGACCCGGGTGGCGTCGGCCAGGGCGGGATCGAGCAGCAGGGCGGCCTGCGGCCCCGGCATGGCCAGGGCGACCGCCGCGTACGGCTCGCCGTCGACGGCCGGCCCCGGCTCCACGGCGAGCACCAGCCGGTCGACGGTCACCGGCACCGCGCCGGCCAGGTGTTCGACAAGCGACCGCAGCCCGCGTGGCGCGGCGTAGCGCAGCGGACCGGGCACGTCGTGGCGGCCGTTGGTGTCGTACGACCAGAAGGTGTCGGTCCACTCCCGGACCAGGCCGGCGGCACGCCACTCGTCGACCACGGCGGCGAAGTCCGGGTCGCTGGCGGTGAAGTACGCGGCGCCGATGTCGGCGGGGCGGCCGTCGAAGCGTTTGCTGGCCATCCGGCCGCCGCAGACGTGCCCCCGTTCACGGACCTGAACCGACACCCCGGCCCGGCCCAACTCCACCGCGCAGGCCACCCCGGCGATGCCCGCCCCGACCACCGCCACGCCCGAGGAGTTCACGCTCATCCGTTGATCGTAGGTGCCGGCGGTCGCCACGGACGGGCATGAACCGGCGGTGATCGGGGTACTGGCACACCTGTTCGAAGAGAGGGTGATGATGATGACGGACCACAGCAACGACCAGGCCGACCCGCGCGGCGCGATCAAGGACCCGGACGAGTGGGTCACCGGCGACGAGCCGCCCACCGCGGCCCAGGAGTCGTACCTGGCCACGCTGGCCCGGGAGGCGGACGCGACGCTGCCGGACGACCTGACCAAGGCCGAGGCGTCCAAGCGGATCGACGAACTGCAGGCCGAGACGGGTCGCGGCCAGTAGCTCGGCGGTCAGGGGCGCGGCAGGGTGTGCAGCCGGACCCGCGTCAGTCGGGCCCGGGTTGTCTCGGCCTCCAGATAGGTGGCGTGCGGCTGGGATCGGCGGTCGGTGGGCGACCCGGGGTTGAGCAGGCGCAGCCCACCGGGCGCCACGCTGTCCCAGGGGATGTGCGAGTGCCCGAAGACCAGCAGGTCGACGTCGGGAAAGCGGGCCGCGCACCGCTGCTCACGGCCGGTACGGGGGCCGGTCTCGTGCACCACGGCGACCCGTAGCCCGTCGAGGTCGACGCGGGCCACCTCCGGCAGCCGGGCGCGTAGCGCCGGGCCGTCGTTGTTGCCGTACACGCCGATGAGCCGCCGCGCGCGGGCGGTCATGGCGTCCAGCAGCGACTCGTCGACCCAGTCGCCGGCGTGCAGGACGACGTCCGCCGCCTCGATCGCCGTCCACAGCGGCCCCGGGAGGTCCCGGGCCCGCTTGGGGAGATGCGTGTCCGCCGTGAGCACCAGCCTCATGCCGGCATCATCCCCCGAGCGGGCGCCGTCCACCCGGGGACGCTCGTGGGGGCGCTCAGCTCCGGGCAGCTCGGCGCGACGTCGGTGTGAAGTACCCGGGCGGCATGCCGCGGCGACGCAGCCCCGGGTTCTGCTCGACGTCACTGAGCACACCGGCGGCGTTGATCAGGCCGATGTGCGAGAACGCCTGGGGAAAGTTGCCCAACTGCTCCCCGGTCGACGGGTCGACCTGCTCGGCGAACAGTCCCAGGTCGTTGACCCGCCCGGCCAGCGCGTCGAACAACTCGTGCGTCCGGTCCCGCTCGCCGGCCAGCGCCAGGCAGCACACCAGCCAGAACGAGCAGATGAGAAACCCCGCCGGGTCGCCGTTCCAGCGCCGCAGCAGGCCGTCGTGCGACAGCTGCGCCTCCACCGCGCGGACCGTCGAACGCATCCGCTCATCGTCGGCCGGGAGGAACCCCACCAGCGGCATCACCAGCACCGACGCGTCCAGGTCGTCGGATTCGAAACTCCCGGTGTACGCCCCGAGCCGGTCGCTCCACCCGCGTTGCAGCACCTCCGTGCGCACCTCGTCGCGGGCGGCCGCCCAGCGGGCCACGTCCTGCGGCTGACCGAGTCGTTCGCCGAAGCGGACCGCCCGGTCCAGGGCCGACCAGCACTGCACCTTCGAGGACACGTGGTGGCGTTCGATCCCGCGCTCCTCCCACATCCCCGCGTCCGGCAGCTTCCAGTCCCGCTCCGCCTTGTCCGCGAGTGACCGGAGCAGGTGGTAGACGTCCGGCTCCAACGGTTCCAGCCGGTCGCGCATCAGCCAGGCCGCGTCCAACGCCTCACCGAAGATGTCGGTCTGCCGCTGCCGCCACGCGTCGTTGCCGATCATCACCGGCGGGCTGTCGCGGTAGCCGGCGAGCTGATCCAGGCGGTGCTCCGTGAGGTCCCGCTCCCCCAGCACCCCGTACATGATGGGCACCGGCTCCTCGTCGATCCGGCCCATCGCGCGACCCAACCAGGCGAACTGCCGCTGTACCTCGTCGTAACACGCCGTCCGCCACAGCGCCCGCAGCGTCAGGCTGAAGTCGCGCACCCACACGTAGCGGTAGTCGTAGTTCCGGTCCCCGCCGAGCTTCTCCGGCAGCGAGGTGGTCACCGACGCCACCACCGCGCCGCTGGGTCGGTACGTCATGCCCTGCACCACCAACGCGCTGCGCCGCACGTGCTCGGCGTAGATCCCGTTGTACGCGTGCTGCCGGCCCCAGGAGCGCCATCCTTCGGCCGTGTCGGCGATGGTCCGGTCGGCTTCGGGCACCTGCGGCGCGGCGCGTCGTAGGTCGGGGCGTACCCGAGGGTGAAGTTGTGGGTCGTGCCGGCGCGGACGGTGAACGTCGCGGTGGCCTCGCCCTCGCCGCAGGTCAGCCGCAGGCCACTGACCAGGGCGAGCCGGCTGGCCCCGCCGACCGCCTCCAGGGCGCTCTCCCGCGCCGGGCTCCAGGGCGAGCGCGTCGGTCAGCTCCACCTCGCCCTGCGCGGTGTGGAAGACGGTCCGCAGCACGAGGGTGCCGTCGAGGTAGCAGCGTTCGACGGTGAAGTCGGCCTCCGGCAGATCGACCAGTGTCCGGCGTCCTCGCCGATCAGCCGCGCGAACACCGACGGCGCGTCGAACCGGCCCGGGCACCACCAGTTCACCGAGCCCGAGCGGTCCACCAACGCGGCCGTGCGGCCGTCGGCGAGGAACCCGTGGTCGCTGATCTGTCCGCTCTGCACCGGACTGCCTACCCGGACCGTCCCCGCACATGCCTCACCGGAGACACGCACCCCACTCCGGCGGCGGGCGTTACCGCCCGGCACTGGCGGGAACGCGGTCGGCTGACGAGGGAGGATGCTCATGACCTCAGCTTCGGGGCCGGCCGCCGCGTGGCGGCCCGGCGCAACCAGTGGCGACGTGCTTCCGTCCGGGCCGGCAGGCCGCCTGTCGACGCCGGCCGGGGACGGGCACGGGCCGGAGAGCGGCCCACCCACAGTGACGATCGGCTCGTATCCGGACTATCCGTCCGCGCAGAAGGTGGTCGACTACCTGGCCGACAACCGCTTCCCGGTGGAGCACAGCGCCATCGTCGGCACGAACCTCACGCTGGTGGAGACGGTGCTCGGGCGGATGACCACCGGCCGCGCGGCCCTGCTCGGCGCCGGCACCGGCGCCTGGTTCGGGCTCTTCATCGGCCTGCTGTTCGGCATCTTCACCGTCGGCAACTGGCTGGCGGTGATCCTGGTCGGCCTGGTCATCGGCGCGATCTGGGGCGCCGTGTTCGGCGCTGTGGCGCACGCGATGACCGGCGGGCAGCGCGACTTCACCTCGGCCAGCTCGCTGCGCGCCGGCCAGTACGCGGTGACCGTCGACGCACAGCTCGCCGATCAGGCCCGGCAACTGCTGGGCCGGATGCAGGTGCCCGGCTCGACGCCGGCGAATTCCCGCTGATCCACCGGCACGACCGGCCGTCCCGGCAGTCCGCCGGGGCGGCCGGTCAGCCGTGGTACGCCAGCTCGCCGGCCCGCAATGGCACGTCGACCCGGTTCTCCGGCGGCGCGAGGGGGCAGGCCCAGCGGTCGTCGTACGCGCAGCTGGGGTTGTAGAGGTAGTTGGCGTCCAGCCGGACCCGGTCACCGGGCAGCAGCTCGACGCCCCGGCCGAAGGTGCCCTTCACCGTGTCGGTGAGGTACCGCCCCCCGCCGTAGGTCTCCTGCCCGCAGGTGCCGTCGCGCAGCGGCACGAAGAGCCCGCCCCCGTACGCCTCGATCCACCACAGCGTGAGCGGCCCCCACGGCGTCTCGGCCACCGCCACCCGCCGGTACGCGACGACCCCGTCCGGGCCGCCGGTGTCCACCCGCAGCTCGCCGCTGGCCGGTCGCAGGGGCGCCTCCACCACGGCCTCCGGGTTCGGTGCGAAGTAGCGCACACCGGTGAAGCCGGGCCGATCGGCCGGCGGTATCGGGCTCTGCGGGTGGGTGGCGAAGAGCTCGTCGCGGCCGGCGCGGAAGCCGGCGAGGTCGACGTCGGACAGGTACAGCCGGGCCACCCGCTCCCGCCAGTCGGCCAGTTCCAGATCGGTCAGCATGCGGCGGACTCCTGATCGATTGACAACTCTCCGGACCGCAGGGGCCTGCCGCACGCCTGGCAGCAGACCTCGGCGACGAACACCTCACCGCACACGTCGTGGATGAAGTCGACCTTGGGTACCTCGGCGTCGCTGTAGGTGTCGCCCCAGCGCTTGAGCACGAGGATGACCTGCCCGAGGTCCCTACCCTTCTGGGTGAGTTCGTACCCGGCGACCTTGCCGTCCTCGGTCGATCGCGCCTGCAGGATGCCGGTCTCGGCGAGCTTTCGCAGCCGGGCGGCGAGCACGTCCCGGGGCGCGCCGACCGCTCGCAGGATCTCGGTGTAGCGGGAGGCCCCGAAAGCGAGCGCCCGCACGATGTGCAGCGACCACCTGTCGTTGACCGCGTCGAGCGCCACAGCGAGCGTGTCCCGAGACGGTTTGGAATTCAAACCACCGGTGCTACGGTTCGTCTGGTTGGACATTCAAACCACACTACCCGAGGAAGCACCCATGACGTCGCCACCCGAACCACGTACCGAGCGGGAAACGCCCGTCGTCACCCACCGCCGAGCCTGGCTCTCCCTCGTGCTCACCGGGCTGATCATCGGTACGGCCTTCATCGCCGTCTACGTCGGGCTGCAACGCGGTCCCGAGCCGCGCCACCTGCCGATCGCGGTGGTCGGTGAGCAGCTGGCCACCACCGCACAGGCCGGGTTCGGCGATGCCGTCGCCGTCACGCCGGTGACCACCGTCGAGGACGGATCGGCCCTGGTCCGCGACGGCGACGCCGTCGCGGTGCTCGGCGCGACCTCCCCCGGCACGCTGACGCTCGACTACGCCGGCGCGAGCGGATTCAGCGAGAGCGGCGCCGCCCGGCAACTCGCCGCCGGTCTCGCCAGGCAGGCCGGCGCGACCGTCCAGGAGAACGACATCGTGCCGCTGGCGAGCTACGACAGCCGCGGGTTGTCCGCCTTCTACGTGGTGTTCGGGGTCACCCTCTCGTCGTTCGTCCTCGCGCAGGGGCTCACCGCGGCCACCGCGAAGGTGCGCCTGCGGCACCGGCTCTATGCCGTGGGCGGATTCGCCGTCGCGATCGGCGTGATCGCGGCGACGGTCGCCGGCCCGGTCTACGGGTCACTGACGGCACCGTTCCCGCTGCTCGCCCTGTCGCTCATCCTGCTGTCGGCCGCCAGCGCCTTCACGACGAAGGCCCTCGGGGCCTGGCTCGGCCCGATCGGAATCGCGCTCGCCGTGCTCACCCTCACCACCATCGGCAACGCGACGAGCGGAGCGACCATCGGGATCGACCTGCTGCCGGGATGGGCGCAGGCGATCTCCGCGAAGCTCCCGCCGGGCGCGGCCGTGCGCGCGGTCAACAACTTCGGTTACTTCAACTGCTCGCACACGCTGGTGCCCCTGGCCGTCCTCGCCACCTGGTTCCTGGCTGGCCTGGGCTTCGTCCTGCTCCGACAGCGGACCACGCGGCGACGCCCGCCCGCGACACCCTGATCGGGTGGAGCCGGCCGGGTGGGCGCACGACGGGTGCCCACCCGGCCGTCACTCCCGAGGCCAGTTGCTCAGGACGGCGTCGAGGGCGTCGAGGGCGCGGGCCCAGGATTCGTCCGTCGAGCGCGGGGTGTGGCGGAAACCGCCGGTCCGCTCCAGGCTCACGAAGCCGTGGAACGTGCTGTGCATCATCCGGACGGCGTCGGTCTGGTCCGGCTCGGAGAGCCGGTAGCCGCGCAGGATCGCCCGGGTCATCTCGGCGTGCCGGACGCCCGCGCTCGCGGCGGCCGTCTCGGGGTCGAGGTCGATCTGCATCGCGGCGTAGCGGCCCGGATGCCGTGTCGCGTAGTCCCGGTACGCGTTGGCGAAGGCGACCAGCGCGTCCTTTCCGGCCCGGCCGGCGAGCGCCTCGGCGACCCGGTCGGCCAGCTCGGCGAGCGCCAGCAGGGCGATCCTGACCCGCAGGTCATGGGCGCTCCTGATGTGGAAGTACAGGCTCGCGTCCTTCACGCCGAAGTGCCGCGCGAGCGCGGCGACGGTCACGTTCTCGACGCCCACCTCGTCGGCCAGCTCGGCCGCCGCCAGGGCCAGTCGCTCGGCGGTCACTCCGGCACGTGCCACGCACCACACCCCAAAAACTAGTCTTGTTAATCGTTTGCCTAGGAGAGCTAGGCTGATGCCTATGTTAGCCCTCACCGAGCCCGCCATCCGCGCCTCCCTCGTCAACTGCACGCAGGGCGAGGCGAAGCGGCTGGCCGTACCGAACGATCTTGAAATGCGCCCCTGGGACGACCTGGACTTCCTCGGCTGGCGCGAGGCCGCCGCGCCGCAGCGGGCCTACCTGATCGCCGAGGCCGACGACGGCCTCGTCGGGGTCGCGCTGCGGGTGGCGCCACAGCAGACCGGGCGGGTCCGGCGCAGCATGTGTTCCTTCTGCCTGACCACCCACACCGGCGACGGCGTCTCGTTGATGACGGCCCGCAAGGCCGGTCGGGACGGCCGGCAGGGCAACTCCGTGGGCGCGTACGTCTGCTCCGACCTGGCCTGCTCGCTCTACCTGCGCGGCAAGAAGGACGCCGGGCGGCGGATCGACGAGACCATCACCCTGGCCGAGAAGATCGACCGCACCACCAGCCACCTCGCGGCGTTCCTGCGCAAGGTCACCGAGTAGCGGGGGAAGCCGGCCGGCACCCCGGTGGGGCCGCGCCGGTCCGATCAGCCGGTCAGCACGACCGCCCCGGCCGGGCAGGTTCGCCCCCTGTCGAGCTGCCCCATATCTGGGCCGGCCGTCGACGCGGACCCTTCGACTAGCGGTCGGTGGCCAGGCGGGCGTGCAGGTGCTCGTCGTAGCGGCGGCCGTCGCCGTACTGGTACGCCTCGCGCAGCGTCCCCTCGGCGAGATAGCCGGCCCGCTCGGCGACCCGGCAGGACGCCGTGTTGGCCACCGCGTGGCACAGCTCCACCCGGTGCAGCCGAAGGTCGCCGAACGCCCACTCGGTGAGCCGGATGACAGCCCGCGTCGCCACCCCGCGCCCGCGCGCCGCCGGCATCGTCCAGTAGCCGATGGAGGCGTCGCCGTGGTGGATGTGGTGCAGCGACACCGAGCCGAGCAGCTCGCCGTCGGCGGCGGTGGTCACCGCCATGGAGGCGTGGTCACCGGCCGACCAGTCGGCCCGGCGACGCACCCAGAGCAGGGCGGCCTGGTCGTCGACCGGGCCGCCACCCTGCGGGTTCCACTGCGCGATGGCCGGGTCACGCAGGGCGTCGCGCACCGCCGGGGCGTCCGCCTCTTGCCACGGGCGCAGCAGCAGGTCGTCGGCGGCGAGCTCCACGTGTTCCACGAAGCCGGAGTCTGGCACACCCCGCGCCGGCGCCGCCGCCCAATTACCCCGAGCTTTGTTCAAAGCTGTACGAAGCACACCACCAACCGGACAGACGTGACGCAGAAAACGCGCGATAGCGCTAGTTAAATTTTGAACTAGCGCTATCGTGATGGGCGTGACCGAGAGCCTGGACAGCACCCGAGCGGCCGCCTGGCGTGCCTACATCGAGGCCAGCCAGCGCCTGTTCACCCAGCTGGAAGACGACCTGCGCGCCGACAGCGACCTCACCTTCGCCGACTACCACGTGCTGGTCCTGCTCTCCGAGGCGCCGGGGCAACGACTGCGGATGGGCGAGCTGGCCGGCCGGCTGGTCTTCTCCCCCAGCCGACTGACGTACCAGATCTCCTCGATGCAGCGGCGCGGGCTGGTCAGCAAGGAGGCCTGCCCGGACGACCGACGCGGCAGCGAGGCCGTGCTCACCGCCGCCGGACTGCTCACCCTGTCCGAAGCCGCACCCCACCACCTGGCATCGGTGCGTACCCACCTGATGGACGACCTCGACGACGCCGAGGTCGCCTGCCTCACCCGGGTCTTCGACCGGCTCGGCCGCCGCCTGCGGGCGGCCGGCACCACGTCGAGCAACACCCACGCCACACGTTAAGGAGCCCCCGATGCCCGCGATCACCGTCGACAACGTCCTCGTCCTGCCCCGCCTGCCCAAGCTCGACGAGTCCACCAGCTTCCGCAAGGTCCGCACGGTGACCACCGCGCCCAGCGGCTTCGAGGGTGAGGGCTTCCCGGTCCGCCGGGCCTTCGCCGGGGTCTCGACGACCGACCTGGACCCGTTCATCCACCTCGACCAGATGGGCGAGGTGGACTACGCGCCGGGCGAGCCGAAGGGCACCCCGTGGCACCCGCACCGCGGCTTCGAGACCGTCACGTACATCATCGACGGCGTCTTCGACCACCAGGACTCGCACGGCGGCGGTGGCACCATCACCGACGGCGACACCCAGTGGATGACGGCCGGCAGCGGCCTGCTGCACATCGAGGCCCCGCCGGAGCACCTCGTGCTGAGCGGCGGGCTCTTCCACGGCACGCAGCTCTGGGTCAACCTGCCCCGCGCGGCCAAGATGAACCCGCCTCGCTACCAGGACATCCGGGGCCGGGAGTCGGCTCTGCTCACCACGCCCGACGGCGGCGCGCTGATCCGGGTCATCGCCGGTGAGGTGGCCGGGCACCGGGGCCCGGGGTCGACGTTCACGCCGATCACCATCACCCACGTCACGGTACAGCCGGGCGCGCAGGTCGACCTGCCCTGGAACCCCGACTTCAACGCGCTGGTGTACGTCCTCGGCGGGCGCGGCACCGTCGGCGTCGAGCGCCGGCCGGTCCGCACCGGTCAGCTCGCGGTGCACGGTCCGGGCGACGCCCTGCGCTTCAGCGCGGACCCCACGCAGGACAGCAACACCCCGGCGCTGGACCTCTACATCATGGGCGGTCAGCCCATCCGGGAGCCGGTGGCACAGTACGGCCCGTTCGTGATGAACACCCGCGACGAGCTGCTCCAGGCGTTCGAGGACTTCAAGGCCGGCCGGCTCGGTGTGATCCCCACCGAGCGGGTGCCGCACACCGACGGCCAGGGCCCGCGCCCCTGACCCTGACCCATGCGAAAGGCCCCCGGTTCGCACCGGGGGCCTTTGCGTAGTACGGGTCAGGCCGTTTGGTGGGCCTTCGCCATGTCGACGAACGCCCGCCAGGCCGCCAGGCTGAAGGCCAGCGCGGGGCCGGCCTGGTCCTTCGAGTCCCGAACGCCAACGACGCCGGGCAGGTTGTCGGCAACCTCGACGCAGGCCCCTTGATTGCTACCGCTGCGGGTGCTCTTACGCCAGCGTGCGCCGGTCAGCTCCATGTCCCTGCCACTTCCCTTATGAGTTCGATCGACTGCTCATGGGACAGTGCCATGCCGCGTACGTTCTCCCGTGCTATTCCAAGGGTTCCGTGCGCGAAGGTGTTGGCGCGCCTGATGGTCGAAGACCGTGCCGGCGACGTCGTCCCGGGGCGCGGGAGGCAGCCAGCAGGGTAGATCTTGGACACTTTCCGTTAGCTGCTAACGGAAAGTGTCCAAGATTGCCAGCGATGGTGGGTGAGGCGGGCCGGGGTCGTGCCGGTACGGGAGGGTTTGGTTCTGTCGGCGGCCGGAGGTCAGCTCGCCGCGACACGTCACCGACGGCCGGGCGTTCGACCATCATGGTCGGGAGCCGACGTGCACGATGGACACCGTGCGCAGAGTTCCGCAGAGTGATGCCACGCCCAGCCTACATCGGGGCCCGGACTGCTGTCAGTCGGGCGAAAAGCCCTGTTGAGCTGGGGTTTCGCCGCTATAACCTCGCTGATCGTGATCACCGACGACTCTTGGACGACGCTCCGACCGACCGCCGATTCTTCGACGAACGACGGCCACCTTGGCAGCCCCAGGGTCGTCTACATCCGCGGCAACCTCTGGCTGGACGGTCCGGCTGGAGACCCGGTGGCGCGGGGTTTGGCGGGCAATCCGGCGGCACCGCTCGACGTGCTGCTGCGCCTCCTCGATGACCACGCCGAGGCCGTTCCGGCAGCATTCCGGCGACGGGCCGACCTGCCGCCTGCGGTCGTCGCGGCGGCGACGCGTCACCCCGTGGCCCGCGTACGCGGCGCGCTCGCGGCCAACCCGCACGTCGACCCGGCGATCCGGCTCCGCCTCGCGGACGACCCCGAGCACCGCGTCGTCGAACTCGTTCGCGAGGATCCGGGCCTGGCATTGCCGGACCGCGCGTTCATGCGGTCCGTGGACCAGCTCCTCGGGTACTTCCGGCGTGGCCTCATGACACCGACCGAGCTGCGCGGCGAGGTCATCGACCTGGGGACGCGCGACCGGCGTGCGGTCCGCAGCATCGCCACCCATCCAGAACCCCTTGTACGCGCCGCCGCGGTCGACCTGCTCGGCAGCGTGCACGAGACGTCCCGCGAGCAGTTGCGCGAAGTCCTGCTACACGACGACGTACCGGAGGTACGGGCGGCGACGGCCCACTTCTTCGCCGAGCGGGAACGGGCACAGGAGCCTGCGGACCTGCCCGGCAACGGGTACGCGTACCGAGGCATGCTGAGCGACCTGCGGCTCGCGCCCGCGCTCATCGAGTACGTGCTTGCCGACCGGGACGGCCGGCAGGGCGCCGACGCGATGGCGACCAACCCGACACTGCCGCCGGAGGTGGTCGAGGCGTTGCTCGGCCACCCTTCGGCAGATGTCCGGTGCGGCCTCGCCCGGCGCGACGACCTGACCAGCTCGCAACTGGCGCGGCTCGCCGCTGATCCGGACGTGTCCGTCCGCACCGCCGTCTCCGTCCATCCCGCGCTCAGCGAGGTGGACCGCGCGGCGATCGACATCGACCTGACCACGGCACTGTGGGACCGCCGGACCGGCCTCTGCTGGCACCACCGGTCGGTGTTGCCGCCCCCACCACTGCCGCCGTTGGCGGAATCGGTGCGCCTCGCCTCGTCGGTCAACCCGCTGCTGCGCCGGCGGGCCGCGGTCGATCCGCGACTGCCCGCCGACGTCGTCGCCGCGCTCGCCGACGACCCCGATCCCGACGTACGAACCCTCCTCGCCCACCACCATCCGGCCGCACCACCCGACCTGCTGCTGCGGGTGTTCCGCGAGTACGAGCACCGCCGGTGCGACCGCTATCGGCTGCTGGCTCTGCCGAACTTCCCGACTGCGGCGCTGGCCCGGTTCGCCGACGACCAGGATCCAGCGGTCCGGCGGCTCGTCGCCCACGACCCACAGGCGGATCCGGCGCTCATCGACCGACTCACCCACGACCCCGACGCCGCAGTACGCCAGGCGATGGCGGTATGCCCTCGACTACCGGTGGACCGAATCGTCGAGTTGCTCGGCCACGCCGAGCTGGCCGAGGCCGCAGCGGCGAACCCGTCTCTGCCCGTGCACGTAATGCGAAAGCGAGTCGCCTCGCCCTCCCCTTGATCTACTCCAGATCGGCGATGTGGGGGCATCTCGTCGCGGGGAAGCCCCCACATCGCCGATCTGGAGACGATCGGCGCACCGGAGCCGATCCAGCTGACCCGCCGCGGCCTTACGAGACCGCGAAAATCCCCGCGACGCCCAGAATCACCATCAGCAACACCGCTACCAGCGCACCCCGTTCGCTCTCCACCGCCGGCTCGCGGTACTCGGTCACGGGGTTCGTCGTCTCGCGGTGCATGGTGTGGCCTCCTCGGCTGTTCGGTCGTGCTCGCGTCGTCATCCAGGTCACCGTTCGGCCGGCCTGGCATGCGGACCCGCCTCGGGGGTCCTACCGTGAGGACGTTGTCGACCTCCGGGGGGCTGGACGTGCCGTTACAGGACTGGTTCCTCAGCGCACAGGAACGCGCCAACCCGGTCTCTGGGTTACCCGTCTGGACCAGAGGAAACCTCGCCGAGCCGTTGATTCACGGCGCGGCGTACTTCGACCGGCTGGTCGAGGAGGTGGAGGCGCTGACCGACGGTGACCACCTCTTCTTCACCGACTGGCGGGGCGACCCGGACCAGCGGCTGCGCCCCGACGGCCCCACAGTGGCCCAGCTCTTCGCCCAGGCCGCCCAGCGGGGCGTGGTGGTCAAGGGGCTGATCTGGCGCTCACACCTGGACGCGCTGGCCTACAGCGAGGCGGAGAACCGCAACCTCAGCGAGACGATTTCGGCGGCCGGCGGCGAGGTGCTGCTCGACCAGCGGGTCCGCCGCGGCGGTTCGCACCACCAGAAGCTGGTGGTGCTGCGGCACCCGGGCGACCCGGAGCGGGACATCGCCTTCGCCGGTGGGATCGACCTGTGCCACAGTCGCCGCGACGACGCCGCGCACGGCGGTGACCCGCAGCCGGTGCAGATGTCTTCCCGGTACGGCTCGAACCCGCCCTGGCACGACGTGCAGCTCGCGGTGCGCGGCCCGGTGGTCGGCGCGCTGGACACCGTGTTCCGGGAGCGCTGGACCGACCCGATGCCGCTGGACTCGGAGAACCCGATGGCGTATCTGCGGGATCGGTTGCGCGGCGCGGACCTGCGGCCGGACCCGCTGCCCGAGCAGCCCGCCGACCCGCCCGAGTGCGGGCCGCACCAGATCCAGGTGCTGCGCACCTACCCCGCCGTCCGGCCGCGCTACTCCTTCGCGCCCGACGGCGAGCGGACCGTGGCCCGGGGCTACACCAAGGCGGTCCACCGCGCGCGACGGCTCATCTACCTGGAGGACCAGTACCTCTGGTCGACCGAGGTGGCCAACCTGTTCGCCCAGGCGCTGCGGGAGAATCCCGAGCTGCACCTGGTCGCCGTGGTGCCCCGGCACCCGGACGTGGACGGCCGGCTCGCCCTGCCACCCAACATGGTCGGCCGGGAGCAGGCGCTGTCGCTGTGCGAGCGTGCCGCGCCGGACCGGGTGCACGTGTTCGACGTGGAGAACCACGCCGGCACCCCGGTCTACGTGCACGCGAAGGTCTGCGTGGTCGACGACGTCTGGGCCAGCGTCGGCAGCGACAACTTCAACCGCCGCTCCTGGACGCACGACAGCGAGTTGTCCTGTGCGGTGCTCGACGACACGCGCGACGAGCGGACGCCCACCGACCCGGCGGGCCTCGGCGACGGGGCACGCGCCTACGCCCGGGACCTGCGGCTGCGGCTCTGGCGCGAGCACCTGGACCGGGACCCGGACGGCACGGACGACGCCGACCTGCTCGACCCGGCCGACGCCGTCGCGGCCATCACGGCCGCAGCCGACGAACTGCAACGGTGGTACGACGGCGGCCAGGTCGGCGATCGTCCGCCCGGCCGGCTGCGCCCGCACCGCCCCGAGCGGCTGCCCTGGTACATCCGCACCTGGGCGCTGCCGGTGTACCGGCTGGTCTACGACCCGGACGGCAGGCCGCTGCGCGCCAGGCTGGCCGGCACCTGGTGAACCTGCCGGGCCGGCTCGGGCAGGCCGGCTCCGCCCGGGTGCACGGTCAGCCCGCCGGGGTAGGCGAACGAGGAGCGCGGCGAGAAGTAGCCGAAGCCGATGGTCAGCGGGTTGGCGGGGCGCAGCGCGTACATCGGGTGTCGGGGTTGCAGGAACTCCACCGACTCGATCTCGAACGGCGCGACCGGCTCGGCCACGAACGGGTAGACCGAGCTGAGCAGTTGGCCGTCGCGGCACGTGAAGTAGCGGTGGTGCCCGCTGCTGATCACGTGACCGGTCTCCCCCACCCGACACCGGGCGCGGATCAGCGGCGCCCCGTCCGCCTCGGTCTCGGCGAGCAGCGCCTCGCCGCTCACCTCGATCCTGGTATGACCGGCGAGCACCGGGGCGCCCCGCGCGGTGGCGTACTCGCGGACCAGCCGGCTGGAGGCCACGTAGTGGGTCCACCAGCCGCCCGGGTTGAGCCCGCCGGGCGCGTCCACGCCCGCGAGTGAGACGCCGAGGTACGTCAACGTGTAGGCGCCGAAGCCGGAGGTCTGCGTCTCGTCCTCGACGACGTACTGGTTGAGGAACACCTGCCGGTCCGCACGGGGACGCAGCCCGGCGGGGACGAGTGCGGCGACCGCGTCAGGATCCGCTGGCAACCAGCTGAAGTACAGGGTGCGACTGTTCACGACGAGCTGGGGAGCCGCTGGATCGAGCATGGTGCCTCCGAACCGGGTGTCTACCCAGCGACGCTACGGCCGGTCCCGCCGACGGGACAACGACGGATAGTTGACACTGCCGCCCGAATGTCGGATTTCATGTTGACCACTTGGCGGAGGGTGCGGCACCGACCGGTTGGGCCCAGAGGGACGACCGGGTGCCGCAGGATCGCCCGGCACATGGGTAAGAGACCCCACAACCTGCTCGACGGCTGCCGCTTTTGCGCGTTTTGTGGTTCAACACGCCTTAAGTACATCAACCTTTCGGCTAGATTTCTCGGAGCCGATCAGGTTAAGGTGAGTCCCGAACGGCCCATTCGAAGCTAAACCAAAGCGTCACGTCTTTTTGTCCGCGGACGAGGTGCAGGGAGGACCACCCATGACCGCGCCAACGATCACCGAGCAGGCGAGCACCACGGCTGCCGAGCAGACGAGCACCACCAAGCTGGACCCGCGGGCGCTCACCGACAGCGCCGCCGACCTGCTCAACGCCATGGCCGCACTGCCCGCCAACCACCCGTCGCGCGCCGCTCTGCGGGACCGCGCGATCGAGGCCTGGCTGCCGCTGGCCAACCACCTCGCCCACCGCTACAGCGGGCGGGGCGAGCCGACCGACGACCTGGCGCAGACCGCCGCCGTCGGCCTCATCAAGGCCATCGACAAGTTCGACCCGTCCCGCGGTGTCGACTTCGCCGGCTACGCGATCCCCACCATCATCGGCGAGCTCAAGCGGCACTTCCGCGACCGCACCTGGGACATCCGGGTGCCGCGCCGCCTCCAGGAGCTGCGGCTGGCCATCTCCGACGCCAACAGCTCGCTGCTGCAGACCCTCGGCCGCTCGCCGACGGTCGCCGACATCGCCGCCCACCTCAAGCTCACCGAGGAAGAGGTCCTGGAGGGCCTGGAGGGCGCCCGCGCGTACAACGCGGTGTCGCTGTCCACCCCGACCGGCGACGGCGAGCGGGCCACCGAGCTGGGTGACATGCTCGGCGGCGAGGACAACGAGTTCGAGCTGGCCGAGCTGCGGGTCGCCCTCGGCCCCGCGCTGGCCACGCTCGACGAGCGTGAGCAGAAGATCCTCACCCTGCGGTTCTACGGCAACCTGACCCAGTCGCAGATCGCCGACCAGATCGGCGTCTCGCAGATGCACGTCTCCCGGCTGCTGGCCCGGGCGCTGACCAAGCTGCGCGGCCAGCTCGACGGCACGTACTAGGCACCACACGATGAAGGGCCGGGTCAGCGTGGACCCGGCCCTTCATCGTGTGTCGGGACGTTCGAACGGCGCACCGGCCGGGTCGCTCCCTCAGGGGCAGCGG
>NZ_JBEXHY010000067.1:0-30377 GCF_040608295.1 Micromonospora sp. NPDC005197
GGTGGTCTTCGGTCGGGTGCGCGTCGCGCCCGTGGCGGGGGGGGGGGGGTGGTGCCGCCCGCCCGGCGGCCGTCAGGCGCCGTCGTCGGCGAGGCGGTGCCGGTTCGCCTCGATCCAGGCGTCCAGCGCGGCCGGGTCGTCCGGGTCCACGCCGTCGGCCATCAGTTGCGCGACCGCGGCCGTGGCCGGGCTGCGCCGCTCGCCGGTGGAGTAGAGCCGGGCGAACTCCGGCACCATCTCCTCGATCGCCTCGTCGGTGCGTGTCGCGGCCGCCTCGGGCAGCCCGCGCTGGCGCGACGCGTACCGGGCCCAGGCGCGCAGCACCCGGGGCAGCATCGCCGCGTCGTCCATGTCCAGCACGGCGCGGCGGTGCACCCAGTCGAGCAGGAAGAGCCCGGCCACGGCCGGGCTCCACCGCATCGGGTCAGCGTCCGGGAAGCTCGCCGAGTGGTCCAGCAGCAGGCTCAGGCAGAAGTGCAGCGAGGCGAGTTCCGGGCCGTCGACGCTGTCGAGCCCGAACCGGGCGGCCTCCGGCGCCGCCAGGAACCGCCGGACCAGGTCGGTGCGCTCGGCGGCGGACAGCGGCTCGACCTCCGCCGGGCCGGTCGGGTCGGCTGCCGTGGGGAGTAGCGCCAGCCGGGCGCCGACCAGCGCGCGGTCGGTGGAGAGCGAACCCTCGCCGGGCAGCTCGGTCAGGTCGTCGGTGACCGAGAGATGCCGGGCCACCTCGCCCCGCAGCCGGGACGGGTCCTCGGTGCGGAACCAGGTCAGCTCGTCGTCGGCGCACATCTGCCGGACCTGGTCCAGGATCCGCTCCGCCGGCCCGCCGACGAAGATGTCCTTGGTGATCCCGATGTTGTGGTCGACCAGGGCCACCAGGGCGTGCTCCGGGCCACCGGCCGCGTCGTCGTACGCGAAGGTGGCGAGGTAGGAGGTCTGGTCGCCGTACACGTCGCCGTACGCCCAGCTGCCGGTCAGGTGCACCCGGCCGAGCTGCCCGGACCAGGCGGGCGCCTGGCTGCCCGGACGCACCCGCTCGGTGCCCTCGGCGGTCGGGACGAGCGTGGCGAAGACCTGCCGGATGGTGGTCGCCGCCGCGATCCGGCGGCGGGCGGTGGCGGCGAGGAACCCGGTGACGAACTCCCGCACGGCGGTGTCGCGGTCGGTCTCCGCGATCGCGTAGACACTGCCCAGCAGCGCGCTGCCGAGCATCTCGGCGTCGAGGGCGGACTCCAGCTTGGTCACGTCGCGTGCGGCGTGCAGCACCGCGTCGTAAGGGGTCTGAGGCGTGGCCATGCTCCGACCCTACGCCGGTCGGGGCGTACCAAGCGGCGTCAGCGGCGGGCGGCGTCCCGCAGCGCGTCGCGTGCCTGCGCGTAGGAGGCCAGCACGATCCGCACCGGGGCGAGCACGTACTCCGCGCCGACGTCGGCGACCTTGGCCGTCAGGCGCTGCTCGGCGCGGGCGCGGGCCCGCCGGGCGGCCCAGCGCACCACCGGGCGGGTCACCGCCGCCACCAGCAGCCCGGCCAGCAGGCCGCCGAGCAGCAGCAGGGTGGGCAGCGGCACCTGGCCGACCATCGGGTTGTCCAGCGCGGGCAGGCCGAGCGCCCGCAGCGCGTAGCCGAGCACCAGCCAGCCCAACCCGACCACGGCGGCCAGGGTGACCAGCCACTGCACACCGCCGACGACCCGCCACCAGAGCGGTCGCCTGTCCAGGCCGAGGTCGGTGCCGGCGATCGTCCGGTCCAGCGCGTCCGGCAGGTCGCCCAGGCGGGACCGGGCGGCGGAGGTGACCGCCGCCGGCCAGGCGGCGGGCAGGTCGGCGGCGGCCCGGTCGGCCACCGCGCGGATCGCCAGGCCGAGCGCCGAGCGTTGGGTGGCGGTCGGATCGGGCACCGAGGTCGCCGCGACCAGGCTCTCCGCCGGGTCGGCCGCGCCGCCGGTCGGGCCGGGCAGGTGCAGCCGGCGCAGCGGGTCGGGTCGGAGCCGGCGCCAGCCCCGCACCACCGGCCAGCCGGTGGCCGCGCCGGCCCGATGCCGGTACGCCTGCTCCACCGCCTCGGTCACCGCCGGCACACCGGCCGTGCCGGCCAGCGCCCGGTTCAGCGCGGCGACGGCCGTTCCGTCCGGGCCACCGGCCGGTCGGGCCGAGCCGACCAGCTCGTCCAGGCCGGCGACGACCGAGTCGACGTCGCCGGCCAGCCGACGCAGGGCGGCCTGCCGCTCGGCGACCGTACGCTCCAGCGCGGTGCGCAGCCCGACCATCCCGGCCGGGTCGATGGCGGTGGTGGCGAGCAGTGGCACGCCGGTCAGCCCGTCGGAGTCGAGCAGCCGGCGCAGGTCGTCCAGGACGCGGGGTAGCTCGGTCGGTGGCAGCCGGTCGGCCTGGTTGAGCACGACCAGGGTGACGTCGCGGTGCCGGTGGAACTCGCGCAGGTAGCTGTCGTGGATGACCCGGTCGGCGTACTTCTGCGGATCGACCACCCAGACCACCTGGTCGACCAGGCCGAGCAGCCGGTCCACCTCCAGGCGGTGGGACCGCTGCACCGAGTCGAAGTCGGGCAGGTCGAGCAGGATCAGCCCGTGCAGCGCCGTCTCGTCGTCCGCGTCGAGCGCGCTCTCCCGGACGAAGCGGTGCCGGGGCAGCACCCCGGTCCAGTCGAGCAGCCGGTTGGCGCCCTCCAGCGGCCCCCACACGCACGCGTGCGTCACGCCGGTGGTCGGCCGGCGGACCCCGACCGGGGAGAGTTCCAGCTGGGCCAGCGCGTTGAACAGGCTGGACTTGCCGCTGCCGGTGGCGCCGGCGAGGGCCACCACGGTGTGATCGCGGGACAGGGCGAGCCGGGTGCCGGCCCGTTCGACCAGGGTGTGCGCCGGCACCAGCTCGGAGTCCGGCAGCAGGCCGTCGACGGCGGTCAGGAATCGGCGTACGGCCTCCAGGCGGGCGATCAGCGCGTCCGGGTCGACCCGCTGGTCGCCGCGGAACGCCTCGCGTACCCGGCCGGCGATGTTGGTCACCGCGAACCCTCCTCGTCGCCGACCGGCAGGGTGCCGTCGCCGGTGGCCAGGCCGCTGCGGTGCCGGGCCAGCTCGACCCGTCCGGCGGCCCGCCGCAGCGCGTCACCGGCCGCCTCGGCGGGTCGGGCTTCGGCGGTGCGGGTCAGGAAGCGGTCCGCCTCCGCGTCCAGCAGCGTCCGGACCCGCGCCACCAGGTCGACCCGGGCCTTCGCGGCGAGGGTACGCACCGCCTGGTCGCCGAAGATCGCCTGGAGGACAGCCTGCGCGGCGACCGTCGTACCGGCCCCGGTGGCCAACTCCAGCCCGGTGGGGATGAACGCGGTCGAGGCGAACACGGCGATCATCACGGCCAGCCCGGTGGCGTTCACCGCGTACGCGGCGGTGCGGGCCACGAACCGCTTGTCGCCGCCCTCGACCCGGACCAGCTCCAGCACGCCGCGTTGCCAGTCCCGGACCATCCGTTCGGCGCGTTCGGGCAGGTCGTCGCTCGGGTGGGCGAGCCCCGGCTCGAGCAGGTCCGCTCCCGCCGGGTGTGCCTTCCACCCGGTGTACGCGGATTCGGCGGCCTCGGACGCGACGCCCCGCAGCAGGGTGACGAGCTGCGACTCGATGGCGTTGCGCAGCTCGGCGGCCGGCGCGGGCCGGCCGGTGACGGCGGCCACCACCCGGTCGCGGAGTCGCCCGATGCGGGCCTCCAGCGTGCGGAAGAACTCGCCGGTGCCGACGAACTCCTGCCAGCGGGCCAGCACCTCACCGCGGAGCAGTCGGCCGTCCTGCAGGCCCTGCTCGACGGTCCGCTCGGCACCCCGGTACGCGGCCCGGACCCGTTCGTCCAGCCCGTTGGCGGCGGTGACCTGCTCGTCGGCCGCGTCGGCCAGCTCCTCGACGGCGGGGTGCAGGGCGGCCAGCGCGCCGTCCAGGGTCTGCCGGACCACCGCCGCGCGGGCGTCCGCGTCGGCGGCCAGCCGGGCGAACCAGTCGGCCAGCGGCGCCGTGACCCCCTCGGGCAGCAGCCCCTGACCGTCGACCCAGGTCTCCGGGAGGACGAACAGCGGCGCCCGGCCCAGATCCTGCGCGGCGAGCATCTCGGCCAGGTGCGCGGCGATCTCGTCGCTGGCCTCGGCGGGCACCCGGTCGAGCACCATGGCGATCACTGCACCCCGGGCCCGCGCGCTGCGCAGCAGCTCCCACGGCACCGCGTCGGCGTACCGGGCGGCGGTGGTGACGAAGAGCCAGAGGTCGGCGGCGGCGAGCAGTTGGCTCGCGAGCGCCCGGTTGGCGTCGACGACGGAGTCGATGTCCGGTGCGTCGAGGAAGGCCAGACCCGGGGGCAGAGCGGGGGCGGTGACCAGGTGCAGGGAGCGTGGATCGTCGCTCGGCTCGGTGGTGCGGGTCAGCCCGGGCAGCAGGTCGCCCTGCCGGAACCAGGACGCGTCGGCCGGGTTGCAGACAAGCACCGGGGAGCGGGTGGTGGGCCGCAGCACACCGGCGGCGCTGACCCGGGCCTTGACCAGGCTGTTGACCAGGGTCGACTTGCCCGCGCCGGTGGAACCGCCGACCACCACGAGCAGCGGGGCGTCCAGTCGGGCGAGCCGGGGCAGCAGGTAGTCGTCGAGCTGGTCGGTGAGGGCGCTCGCGGTCTGCCGGGCGGCCTTGGCGGAGGGCAGGGCGAGCGGATAGCGGGTCGCGCCGATCGCGGCCTTCAGGCCCGACAGCGCGCCGGGGAGGCTGTCGTCCCCGGTGGTGGCGGGCGGCTCCTCCGCGGCGTCCGGCGGGCCGGTGCGGGCTGCGACGGCGGGCGCGCCGGAACGGGTGGCGGAATCGCCGTGCGTCGTCACCGCTAAAGCGTGCCCGACCGATGCAAGGGAAGACAACCGGACGGTAATAACGGCTGGGTTGCGTCGGGTCGGCTCAACTCAACTTGACGATTCGCCAGCGCGTGGCACTATTGAGTCCAGTTCACTCAACTTGTGGTGGGGTCCGCTGCGGGCGGTGCCCGCCGAGCAGTCGCGGGCGATGCCCGCCACCTGCACAACCTTACGAAGTGAGGAAGCGAAGATGGCACGTGCGGTCGGTATCGACCTCGGCACGACGAACTCCTGCGTCAGCGTTCTCGAGGGCGGTGAGCCCACCGTCATCGCCAACGCTGAGGGCTCGCGGACGACCCCGTCGATCGTCGCGTTCGCCCGCAACGGCGAGGTGCTCGTCGGTGAGGTCGCCAAGCGCCAGGCGGTGACCAACCCGGACCGGACGATCCGCTCGGTCAAGCGCGAGGTCGGCACGAACTGGTCCGTCGACATCGACGGCAAGAAGTACACCCCGCAGGAGATCTCGGCCCGGACGCTGATGAAGCTCAAGCGGGACGCCGAGGCGTACCTGGGCGAGCAGATCACCGACGCGGTGATCACCGTCCCGGCCTACTTCAACGACAGCCAGCGCCAGGCCACCAAGGAGGCCGGTGAGATCGCCGGCTTCAACGTGCTGCGGATCGTCAACGAGCCGACCGCGGCCGCCCTGGCGTACGGGCTGGACAAGGGCTCCAAGGAGCAGACCGTCCTGGTCTTCGACCTCGGCGGCGGCACCTTCGACGTCTCGCTGCTGGAGCTCGCCGAGGGCGTCATCGAGGTCAAGTCGACCAGCGGTGACAACCACCTCGGTGGCGACGACTGGGACCAGCGGATCATCGACCACCTGGTCAAGACGTTCCGCGGCGAGCACGGCATCGACCTCAGCCAGGACAAGATGGCCCTCCAGCGCCTCCGTGAGGCCGCCGAGAAGGCCAAGATCGAGCTGTCCGCCGCCACCACGACCAACATCAACCTGCCGTACATCACCGCCGGCGCGGCCGGCCCGCTGCACCTCGACGTGACGCTCAGCCGCGCCGAGTTCCAGCGGATGACGCAGGACCTGCTGGACCGCTGCAAGGGCCCGTTCGAGCAGGCCGTGAAGGACGCCGGGATCAAGATCTCCGACGTCGAGCACGTCATCCTCGTCGGTGGTTCGACCCGGATGCCCGCCGTGACCGACCTGGTCAAGCAGCTCACCGGCCGCGACCCCAACAAGGGCGTCAACCCGGACGAGGTCGTCGCCGTCGGCGCCGCCCTGCAGGCCGGTGTGCTCAAGGGTGAGGTCAAGGACGTCCTGCTGCTCGACGTGACCCCGCTGAGCCTGGGCATCGAGACCAAGGGCGGCATCTTCACCAAGCTCATCGAGCGCAACACCACCATCCCGACCAAGCGCTCCGAGGTCTTCACCACGGCGGACGACAACCAGCCGTCGGTGCTGATCCAGGTGTTCCAGGGTGAGCGGGAGATCGCGGCGTACAACAAGAAGCTCGGCACCTTCGAGCTGACCGGCCTCCCGCCGGCGCCGCGCGGCGTGCCGCAGATCGAGGTCGCCTTCGACATCGACGCCAACGGCATCGTCAACGTGCACGCCAAGGACCTGGGCACCGGCAAGGAACAGAAGATGACGATCACCGGCGGCTCGTCGCTGCCGAAGGACGACATCGAGCGGATGCGCCGGGACGCCGAGGAGCACGCGGAGGAGGACAAGCGCCGCCGCGACGACGCCGAGACCCGCAACGTGGCCGAGGCGCTCCAGTGGCAGACCGAGAAGTTCCTCGCCGAGAGCGGCGACAAGCTGCCCAGCGAGAACCGGGAGCAGCTCAACGAGGCGCTCGGTGAGCTCCGGGGTGCCCTGGGCGGTCAGGACATCGAGAAGATCAAGTCCGCCCACGAGAAGCTGGCGCAGGTCTCCCAGCAGGCCGGTTCGCTGCTCTACTCCCAGCAGGCCGAGCAGGGCCAGCAGCCGGGCGGCGAGGCCGGCCCGGGTGCGACCGGTGCGACCGGTCCGCAGGCCGGCGCCGCCGACGACGTGGTCGACGCCGAGATCGTGGACGAGGACGGCAAGAAGTGACCATCGGCCTCCGACACGTATCCACGGCGAAGGGGATGAGGTAGCCGCATGACGCAGAAGCCACGAGCCGCCGACCCGGGCGACACCGGGTCGACGCCGGGTGGCTCCGCGCCCACGGAGCCGGCCACCGGCGACGGGGAGCGGGTCGTCATCCGCAACAACCGCAAGCTCACCGACACGTCGGAGCCGGCGGGCACCGCCACGGACGCGGGCAGCGACGTACCCGCCGAGGGCCTGGTCGAGGACGCCGAGATCGTGGTCGACGAGATCGAGGCCGAGGTCAACTCCACCGACGGGCCGGAGCCGTCCGGCCCGCCGGTGGTGGACGCCCCGGCGCAGCCGGTGGACGGCGGTGGTACGTCGCTCGGCGCCGAGCTGGAGGCGCTCCGGGCCGAGCTGGACGAACGGACCAGGGACCTGCAGCGGGTGTCGGCGGAGTACGCCAACTACCGCAAGCGGGTCGACCGGGACCGCAGCCTGGTCCAGGAGCAGGCGACCGGCTCGGTGCTGGCCGCGCTGCTGCCGATCCTCGACGACCTGGACCGGGCCCGGGAACACGGCGACCTGGTCGGGCCGTTCGGAACGGTGGCGGAACAGCTCACCACCGCGCTGGGCAAGTTCGGCCTGAACGCCTTCGGCGAGCAGGGCGAACCGTTCGACCCGACCCGGCACGAGGCGGTCGCGCACCAGACCTCGGCCGAGGTCAGCGAGCCGACCTGCGTGCAGGTCATGCGACGCGGCTACCAGCTCGGTGAGCGGCTGCTGCGCCCCGCGCTGGTCGCGGTCGCGGATCCGGAATAGTGCGAGACAGTGACCGGGTCGTCCCGTCCCCCGCACAGCGGTGGACGGGACGGCCGGGCCACAACGGTCGGAAGGAGGTGGTGGACCGGTGAGTTCGAAGGACTGGCTCGAGAAGGACTTCTACGCCGTGCTCGGCGTGGACAAGGCCGCCTCCGCGGATGACATCAAAAAGGCGTACCGCAAGCTGGCCCGGGAATCGCACCCGGACCACAATCCGGGCGACCCGAAGGCCGAGGAGCGGTTCAAGGCCGTGTCCGAGGCGTACAACGTGTTGTCGGACGCCGGCCGTCGCCGGGAGTACGACGAGATGCGTTCGCTGTTCAGCTCGGGCGCGTTCCGGCGCAACGCCCGGGCGGGCGGCCAGCCGGGCGGCATGCCGTTCGACGTCTCCGACCTGTTCGGCGGTGGTGCCGCCGGTGGCGGTGACCGCCGCTTCGGCGGGGCCGGCTTCCAGGACCTGTTCAGCTCGATCTTCTCGGGTGGGCAGGCCGGTGGGCAGGCGGCTCCACGTGGGCCCGCGCGCGGCCGGGACGTGGAGACCGAGGTGGCTCTGGACTTCGGCGACGCGGTGCGCGGGGTGACCCTGCCGCTGACGTTGCGCGCCCCCGGCGTCTGCGACACCTGCCACGGCAACGGTGCCAAGCCCGGCACCCAACCGCGTACCTGCCCGGTCTGTCACGGCGCCGGGGTCACGACCCGCAACCAGGGGTCGTTCAGCTTCTCCGAGCCGTGCGGCAACTGCCAGGGCGTCGGCACCGTGGTGGAGGAGAAGTGCCCGGAGTGCCACGGCAGCGGCGGGGTCACCAAGACCCGCACGATGAACGTGCGCTTCCCGGCCGGTGTGGCCGACGGCCAGCGCATCAGGCTGGCCGGGCGCGGTGAGCCCGGTGAGCGTGGTGGCCCGGCCGGCGACCTGTTCGTGCACGTCAAGGTCCGGCCGGACGAGCTGTTCGGGCGTACCGGAGACGACCTGACGTTGACCGTGCCGGTGACCTACGCGGAGGCCGTGCTCGGCACGGACCTGCGGGTGCCCACGCTCGACGGCGCGGTGACGCTGCGGGTTCCGCCCGGCACGCCCAGCGGGCGGGTGCTGCGGGCCCGGGGCAAGGGTGTGGTCCGTCGCGACGGGCAGGCCGGTGACCTGCTGGTCACCCTGGATGTGGTGGTGCCGGCCCGTCTGTCGGACGAGGCGCGGGCGGCGCTGGAGGCGTTCGCCGAGCAGAGTCCGCCGGCGGCGCGGGAACACCTCGACGCCCGGGTGCGTCGGGTCGGATAGTCCGGTGGGATGGACGCGGAGGTGAGCGGGATGTCGGGCGAGTTCCTCGGTTCGGGTGACCCTGCCTACGAGGCCAAGGTACTCATGATCTCGGTGGCGGCACGGATGGCGGGGATGCACCCGCAGACCCTGCGCCAGTACGACCGGCTGGGGCTGGTGCAGCCCGGCCGGGCTGCCGGAGGTGGCCGTCGATACAGCGTCCGGGACGTGGTGCTGCTGCGCGAGGTGCAGCGGCTCAGCCAGGACGACGGGATCAACCTGGCCGGCGTCAAGCGGATCATCGGGCTGGAGCGGTTGCTGGAGCAGGCGCAGCAGCGGGTCGCACGGCTGGAGGCGGAGCTGGACGCCGCGTACCGCCGGGTGGCCGAGCTGGAGTCACTGGCCCGTTTCCCGGGCCGGGATCTGGTGCCGACCAACCGCACGTCCACCGCGCTGGTGGTCTGGCGTCCCCGCCGTACACCCGACCGCTGACCCTGCTCCTCGGCCTGGCCCGCGCCGGATTTTCCGGCGCGGACCAGGCCGTTTCCGTTAGCCTGTTGATACGGGTCCTATCGCCTTAATTCGGGCCTATCGGCGCGGTTGGGGGAGCGATGACGGAGCAGGCGAAGAGCCTCGCTCAGCAGACGGAGGAGCGGTTGGAAAGTCTGGCCGACACCGTCCGCGAGAAGTTCGACAAGGTCACCGAGGCAACCTTTCGCGACCGGATCAAGGAGGGACGGTTCGCCGACCAGGACGACCACGGCGTCGACCCGGCCCGAGCCGAGACCGAGCGCAAGCAGGACTGATCCGGTGACCGACGTGCGGGCCGGGACCCACGGGGGGTCCCGGCCCGTTCGCCCTGCTTGCTTGCGGTTGTTGCCCGGCCTCAGCCGAGGCGGCGGTTTTCGCGGACCAGGCCGCCCTCGCACCAGTCCCGGTAGACGAAGAGGTCCGGCCGGGCCAGCAGGACGCGGCCGTTGTGCGCCCAGATCCTCATCAGCTCGTCGCCGTCGCGCTCGGCCTGCTCGACCAGCTTGCGGAAGCGGCGCTTGGGATGGGCACGAAAGTTCGTCCGGATGCCGTCCGCGGCGTAGATGTAGAGGCAGTGCAGCGCGAAGCGCCGCGCGGGGCAGGTCGCGTCCATCGCCAGCTCGAAGAGCGTCAGCACCAGGCGGTCGCCGGAGACCAGGAGGTCCCAGTCGGGTGGCATGGAGGACAACGGCACCGAATCGGGCTGGAACGCCCAAGCTCGCAACTCCGCCGGCGTCGGATCGACGGGGTTGGCAAAACCGTGGAACGTCGACTCCTGCACGCTCACCGGCCAACCTTCCGCTCTCGCCCGCGTCTGGCAACGCTGCCTGCGGACCGTGGCTGCTGGGGCGAAACGGTAACCCGCCGTCGAGTGCTGCGGTAGTACCCGCAGGGAGCAATTCGGCATCCGTCGGCCGGCCTGGCCCGAACGGCCGTTCGGGTGTCCTGGCCAGCGCCGCTGCCGCGCCGACAAGGGCACGGCAGCGGGCTGAACGTCAGTCGTGGATCGGCACCGGCTCCCGCCGCTGGGCCGCCGCGCGGTTGCGCAACCACCGCTTGAACCACGGGAAGTCGGGCAGCCGGGCCAGGATCGGCCCGGTCACCACGGTGATCAGGACGTACGTCGCGGCGAGCGCGGCCAACCGCGGCTCGACGCTGCCGGCCGCGACCGCGAGCCCGGCGATGACGATCGAGAACTCACCTCGGGGTACGAGGGCCAGGCCGGCCCGCCAGCGACCGGGTTCGGCGATGCCGACCCGGCGGGCCGCCAGGTAGCCGGTGAGCGTCTTCGTGCCCATGGTGACCACGGCCAGGGCGAGCGCCGGCAGCAGCACCGGCGGGATGTCCTGCGGGCTGGTGGTCAGGCCGAAGAACACGAAGAACACCGCGGCGAACAGGTCCCGCAGCGGCGAGAGCAGCTCGGTGGCGTGGTGTGCCACCGGGCCGGAGAGGGCGATGCCGACCAGGAATGCGCCGACCGCCGCCGACACCTGCAGCTTCGCCGCGATGCCCGCGATCAGCAACGTCAGGCCGAGTACGCCGAGCAGCAGCGCCTCCGGGTCCTTCGCCGACAGGGCGGACGAGATCAGGTGGCCGTACCGGATGGCGACCACCAGAACGATCAGCACCGTACCCACCGCGACGGTGAGCGCGATCCCGCCGCCGACCAGGCCGCTGCCTAGCAGCACGGCGGTGACCAGGGGCAGGTAGAGCGCCATCGCCAGGTCCTCGATGACCAGCACCGAGAGGATCACCGGGGTCTCCCGGTTACCGAGCCGACCCAGGTCGGCGAGGACCTTGGCGATCACGCCCGACGAGGAGACCCAGGTGATGCCGCCGAGCACCAGGGCGGCCACCCAGTCCCAGCCGAGCAGCAGGGCGAAGATGGCGCCGGGCAGGGCGTTGAGCAGCCCGTCGATCAGGCCGGCCGGTGCTGCCGAGCGCAGGTTGCCGACGAGCTCGTTGGCCGAGTACTCGAGGCCGAGCATCACCAGCAGCAGGATCACGCCGATCTCGGCGCCGACCGCGAAGAATTCCTCACTGGCGTCCAGCGGCAGCAGCCCGCCGTGCCCGAACGCGAGCCCGGCGAGCAGGTAGAGGGGGATGGGAGAGAGGCCGATGCGTCGGCTGAGCCGGCCGAGGAGCCCGAGCAGCAGCAGGAGCGCGCCGACTTCGATGAGCAGCGTGGTGAGATCGTGCATCCGCCTCAGCCGTCCGGGTCACTGTCGGCGAGGATGGCGGACACGCCGTCGAGACCCTGACGGGTCCCGACGACGACCACCACGTCACCGGCCGCGAAGCGGAAGGAGGGCTCGGGCGACACGTTCACCGTGCCATCGCGCAGCACCGCCACGATCGAGGCGCTGGTGCGGGTGCGAGCCTTGGTGTCGCCGAGCATCCGGTTGACGTACCGCGAACCGGCCGGGATGGCGATCTGCTCGGTGAGCAGACCGGCAGCCTGCTCGCGCAGCCCGGAGAGCTGACCGAGCATCAGCGACGCGCCGAGGATGTCGGCCAGCGCCTCCGCCTCGTCGTCGGTCAGCGGAATGTCCGCCTGGCAGGAGTCGGGATCGTCCGGGTCGTAGAGGACAAGATCACGGCGGCCATTGCGGTGGGAGACCACGCCCAGGCGGCGTCCGGACTCCGTCACCAGATCGTGGCGTACCCCGATCCCCGGTAAGGCGGTCTGCTCGACACGTACTCGCACCCGCCCAGGCTACCGCTAGGTGAACAGACGGCAGATCTTGGAAGCCACGTCCCCCGCCCAGCCATGATCAACACGAGATCGCCGATATCGCGGTATCCCAGGCGGCGGGACACCCCCAGATCAGCGATCTCGTGTCGATCTAGAGCGCGCGGCCGCGAGTCGGGGGGTCTACGGCTTCCCCGCCACGAACACGCCGACGCCTTCCAGCGTCTCGGTCAAGCCGGTCGCACGGAGGATCATCATGGCCTTGCCGACCACGGTGTCCGACACGCCGTACTCCTTGCAGAGCTGCGACCGGCTCGGCAGCTTCGTGCCGGGCGGCCACGCGCCTGATTCGACAGCGGGTTGATCGACTCGGTTTCGGTGATGTCGGGGTGTCCCGTTAGCCCGGATACCCCGATTTCCAGGACGTCGAGTCGATCTACCGGCGCGGTCAGCGGAGGGTGGCGAAGAACTCGCGGATGTCGCCGACCAGGGCATCGGTGGCCTGGTGAGCGGCGTAGTGGCCGCCGACGTCGCCGCGTCCCGCGACGTCCGTCTCGTACGCCGTCCAGCGGACGATGTTCGCGTGGTCCCGTTCGGCGAAGCGGCGGATGGACTGGAAGTCGCCGGGGAACATGGCCAGCGCCGTCGGTGCCGTCGTCGGCTCGGACGGCTGCTGACCGGCGTGCGCGTCCTCCCAGTAGAAGCGGATCGCCGAGGCGGCCGTGCCGGTGAACCAGTAGAGCGCCACGTTGGCCAGGACGAAGTCGTCGTCGAGGCTCTCGTCGAAGAGTTGGGCGTTCCAGGCCAGCAGCCCGACGGGCGAGTCGGCCAGCCCGTACGCCAGGGTCTGCGGCTGCTGGCTGTGCACCTGGTTGAAGGAGAACTTGTTCTCGTAGAACCACTGGAGGTGCCCGAGCGCCGCCTGGTCCGCCTCGGACAGCCCGGCGAACTCGGCCGGGTCGCCGGACGGGAACGAGAAGAGTTGCGTGACGTGCACGCCGAGGACGTGCTCGGCGTCGATCCGGCCCAGCTCCGGCGCGACCATCGAGCCGGCGTCGTTGCCGACCGCGCCGTAGCTGTCGTACCCCAGTCGGTTCATCAGCTCGGCCCAGGCGCGGGCGGTGCGGAAGCGGTTCCAGCCGGCGCTGCGGGTGGGGCCGGAGAACCCGAAGCCGGGCAGCGACGGGATGACCAGGTGGAAGGCCGGCGCCGCGGGGTCGCTCGGCTCGGTGAGCGGGCCGATCACGTCCTGGTATTCCAGCACCGAGCCCGGCCAGCCGTGGGTGAGCACCAGGGCGGTGGCGTCCGGCCGGGACGACCGGACGTGCAGGAAGTGGATCTGCTCGCCGTCGATCTCCGTGGCGAACTGCGGGTGGGCGTTCAGCCGGGCCTCGACGGCCCGCCAGTCGAACCCGTCCCGCCACCGGTCGGCGAGCGTGCGCACCCGGTCGGCGCTCATGCCGTACGTGTCGCCGGCACCGGGCAGCTCGGCCGGCCAGTTCGTGCGGCGCAGGCGGGCGGCCAGGTCGTCGAGGGCGGTCTGCGGGATCTCGACGCGGAACGGGCGGATCGCGGTCATTTCGAACTCCTCCGGAACGGAATGTTTCGTTCTGCAATCACGCTATCAGACCGGAACGATCCGTTCCAGTGTTAGTCTCTGGTCATGTCGACGACGTCTCCCAAGGCCCTGGCCGGCCGCCGCGCCCAGGCCGCCCGCAACGACGAGGTGATCCTCGAAGCCGCCCGCGCCGTCTTCCTCGACGACCCGAAGGCGCCGATCGCCGCCGTCGCGGACCGCGCGGGCGTCGGCATCAGCGCGCTCTATCGGCGGTACGCGGGCAAGGAGGCCCTGCTGCGCCAGCTCTGCCACGACGGGTTGCGCCGCTACATCGCCGTGGCCGAGGAGGCGCTCGCCGAGCCGGACGACTGGAACGCGTTCGCCGGGTTCCTGGCCGCGGTGGTCGACGCCGACGTGCACTCGCTCACCGTCCACCTGGCCGGCACCTTCATGCCGACCGAGGAGATGGGCCGGGACGCGCTGCGCGCCAGCGAGCTGGCCACCGCGCTCGTCGAACGGGCGCACGCCAGCGGGCGACTGCGCCCCGACGTGGTCGTACAGGACCTGGGGCTGGTGCTGGAGGCGTGCGCGGCGGTGCGCGTACCCGATGCGGAGCGGACCCGCCAGCTACGCCGCCGCCAGCTCGCGGTGCTGCTCGGCGGCCTGTCGACGGCGCCGGACTCCGACCCGCTGCCCGGCCCGCCCCCGGCGACCGGCGAGTTCGACTGGCGGTGGCGGCCCCGGGAGTGATGACCGTCACAGCGGTAAGGTTGAGCGGAATACGCTCAACTCTGGTTGTGTCCAACCCAGTGGACAACGCCGATCCGGGGGAGCCCATGAACACCGAGAAACTCACCACCAAGAGCCGCGAGGCCATCACCGGCGCCGTCGCGCTGGCCAACCAGCGTGGCCACGCCACCGTCGAGCCCTGGCACCTCCTGCTGTCCCTGCTGGACACCGACGGCTCGACCGCCGCCGGCCTGCTGCGCGCCGTCGGGGCCGACCCCGCCGAGCTGCGCCGGGCCGCCCAGCGGGCGGTCGACGCCCTGCCGGCCGCGCGGGGCTCCAGCCTCGCCGAGCCCACGCTGGCCCGGGAGTTCGTCAACGCCATCGGCGCCGCCGAGCAGATCGCGCGGCCGCTGGGCGACGAGTACACCTCCACCGAACACCTGCTCGCCGGCCTGGCCCGGGTGGGCGGCGCGGTGTCCGCCGCGCTGAAGTCGGCCGGCGCCACCGAGGAGGCCCTGGTCGCGGCCTTCCCGACCGTCCGGGGCGGAGACCGGCGGGTCACCACCGCCGACCCGGAGCAGACCTACCAGGCCCTCAGCAAGTACGGCGTCGACCTGACCGCCAGCGCTCGCGACGGCAAGATCGACCCGGTGATCGGCCGGGACTCGGAGATCCGCCGGGTCATCCAGGTGCTCTCCCGTCGTACGAAGAACAACCCGGTGCTGATCGGCGAGCCCGGCGTCGGCAAGACCGCGATCGTCGAGGGCCTCGCCCAGCGGATCGTGGCCGGCGACGTCCCCGAGTCGCTGCGCGACAAGAAACTGGTCTCGCTGGACCTCGGCGCGATGGTCGCCGGCGCCCAGTACCGGGGCCAGTTCGAGGAGCGGCTGAAGTCCGTCCTGGAGGAGATCAAGAACTCCAACGGGCAGGTCATCACGTTCCTCGACGAGCTGCACACCGTCGTCGGCGCCGGCAAGGGCGAGGGCTCGATGGACGCCGGCAACATGCTCAAGCCGATGCTGGCCCGCGGTGAGCTGCGGATGGTCGGTGCCACCACGCTGGACGAGTACCGCGAACACATCGAGAAGGACCCGGCGCTGGAGCGGCGCTTCCAGCCGGTGCTTGTCGGCGAGCCGACCATCGAAGACACCATCGGCATCCTGCGCGGGCTCAAGGAGCGCTACGAGGTGCACCACGGCGTCCGGATCACCGACGCCGCGCTGGTCGCCGCCGCGACGCTCTCCGACCGGTACATCACCGACCGGTTCCTGCCGGACAAGGCGATCGACCTGGTCGACGAGTCCGCGTCCCGGCTGCGGATGGAGATCGACTCCCGCCCGGTCGAGGTGGACGAGATCGAGCGGGCGGTCCGCCGGCTGGAGATCGAGGAGATGGCGCTGGCCAAGGAGCCGGACGCCGCGTCCGCCGAGCGGTTGGCGCGGCTGCGCCAGGAGTTGGCCGACAAGCGCGAGCAGCTCACCGTGCTCTCCGAGCGCTGGCAGACCGAGAAGAGCCACATCACCAAGCTCTCCACCGCCAAGGAGGAGCTGGAGCGCCTGGGCGGCGAGGCCGAGCGGGCCGAGCGGGACGGGGAGCTGGAGCGTGCCGCCGAGCTGCGTTACGGCCGCATCCCCGCCCTCAAGGTCGAGCTGAAGCAGGCCGAGGAGGAGCTGGCGCAGCTCCAGGCCGACGGCGCGATGCTCAAGGAGGAGGTCGGCGCGGACGACATCGCCGCGGTGGTCGCCTCGTGGACCGGCATCCCGGCCGGCCGCCTGCTCGAAGGCGAGACGGCAAAGCTGCTGCGGATGGAGGAGTCGCTGGGCGGCCGGGTGGTCGGCCAGGCCGAGGCCGTGAGCGCGGTGTCCGACGCCGTACGCCGGGCACGGGCCGGTGTCGCCGACCCGGACCGCCCGACGGGCAGCTTCCTCTTCCTCGGCCCGACCGGTGTCGGCAAGACGGAGCTGGCCAAGGCGCTCGCCGAGTTCCTCTTCGACGACGAGCGGGCGATGGTCCGCATCGACATGAGCGAGTACGGCGAGAAGCACTCGGTGGCTCGCCTGGTCGGCGCCCCGCCCGGGTACGTCGGCTACGAGGAGGGCGGGCAGCTCACCGAGGCGGTGCGCCGGCGGCCGTACTCGGTGATTCTGCTGGACGAGGTGGAGAAGGCCCACCCGGACGTCTTCGACGTGCTGCTCCAGGTGCTCGACGACGGTCGACTCACCGATGGTCAGGGCCGCACGGTGGACTTCCGCAACGCGATCCTGATCCTTACCTCCAACCTCGGGTCGTCGGTGATCAGCGACCTGACGCTGGCCGAGGAGCAGCGCCGGGAGGGCGTCCTGGCCGTGGTCCGGTCGCACTTCAAGCCGGAGTTCCTCAACCGGCTGGACGACATCGTGGTCTTCGCCGCGCTGCGCGGGGATGATCTGCGCTCCATCGTCGACATCCAGCTGGACCGGATGCGGCGGCGGTTGGCCGACCGGCGGCTCGGCCTGGAGATCACCGAGTCCGCGCGTCAGTGGCTGGCCGAGCACGGCTACGACCCGATCTACGGTGCCCGCCCGCTGCGCCGCCTGGTCCAGACCGCCATCGGCGACCAGTTGGCCAAGGCCCTGCTGAGCGGATCAATCCGAGACGGCAACACGGTAAAGGTAGACCTGACCCCCGCCACCAACTCCCTCACGGTAACCCCGGCCTGACCGCGGTGATCAAGAGGTTTGCGTCATGGGGACGTCTTCTCATGACGCAAACCTCTTGATCAACAGGGTGAGAGGTGGGCGGGGAGGGAAAGGGTTGGGGCATGTTCGGGATGCGTAAGGCTTGGGAGCGGGACCTTGGTGCGGCCGTGGACGAGTTGGTCACCGCCGACACGCTTGCTTTCGGTGGGGTGGGGATCGCCGGTGCGACCTTGCCGGTGACCGAGGCGTACCAGCGCGTCGAGGCTGCGCTCGACGACCACCCCGAGGAGGTACGCCGGCAGCTCGACCGGCTGCTCGCCGAGGGTTCACCCGCCGGCCGGGCGTACGCGGCGACGCTGCTGGAGCGTGCCGACCCGGCGGCGGCCCGAGCGGCGTGGACGTCGCTGCGGGACGACCCCACCGAGTTCACCACCTTCGTCGGCTGCGTCATGGGGCGCTCCACCCTCGGCGACTACGCCACCCAGCGACTCGCGGCGGCGTGACCCGGCCGCCGCACCGGCCGGTCGCGCACCCGACACCGACCGCTGGCCGCCCCGGCACGGGAGAGCGGCCCGCATCCGGGTATCCACAATGACCACGGCCGGCGACACCCCGGCTGCCGTCGGTAGCTGAGCTTTCGGTCACGACGCGACTCAATTCGGTGCGCGAGGTTGTTACCGTCTGCGCCGACGTACCTGGGGAGGTGGTCGGGTGGACGGGTCGCTGGCGTACCTGATGGCGGCGGTGGTCGTACTCATCGTGCTCGTGTTCGTCGTGCGGGCCCGGCGGCGGGCCGCCGCCCGGCCCACCGGCGTGCCGCCGGCCGCCCGGCCCACCCTTGACGGCGCCCACCGACTGGCGCCGGGTGATCGCGTGCGGATCGGCCAGCGGGAGTACGTCGTGAGCGGCACCATCCGCCTGGTCGAGGGGGACTGGAGCTGGGTGCAGCACCTCCTCGACGACGCCTCCGGCACGCCACACCGGCTCTCCGTCGAGGGCGACGGCGACCCCGAGTTGGAGTTGGTGCTCTGGACCGCCGAGCCCGGCGCGACCGTCACCCCCGGCGCCCCGACCATCGACCTCGGCGGGCTGCGCTACACCTGGGCCGAGACCGGGCAGGCCCGCTACACCGCCACCGGGGAGACCGGCCTGCCGCAGGCCGGGACGATGCGCTACCACGACTACCAGTCGGGCCCGAACGCCCGGCTCTCCTTCGAGGCGTACGGCGAAGAGGGCTGGCGGGTCGCCCGCGGCGACCTGCTCGATCCCGCCGACCTGGCGATCCGCCCCACCGACGACGGGCGCTGAGCGACCCGACGCGCCGCCGCATTCGGCACGGCATGCCGGAGTGGCCGGTTGCCGATACGGTGTGGGCCCGATCTAGGGAAGGAGAATCGTGGTCGATTCCCAGAGCACGCCGGCCCGCCAGCGGCCATCCACCGTGACGATTTCCAGCTACCTGCTCTTCCTGTTCCTGGCGTGCCAGGTGATCAGTCTCATCCTCACCCTCTCCACCATCGGCAAGACCCGCGACGTGCTCCGCGACGCCTACTCGAGCAGTACCGCCGAGGGCGCGGACCAGGTGGCGAACTTCGTCTTCGCGTTCGCCCTCGGCGCCGGCATCCTCGTGCTCCTGCTCGCGGTCGTGCTGGCCGTGCTGGCCATCTTCAACAACCGGGGTAGCAACGGTTCGCGCATCACCACCTGGATCGTCGGCGGCATCATGGTCTGCTGCACGGGTGGCACCGTGCTCAACGGCGTGGGCGGCGGCTTCACCACCGGTGGGAACAGCGGCGGCGACATGCCGAGCAGCGAGGAGGTCCAGCGCCGTCTCGAGGAGGCGCTGCCGTCCTGGATCGCCCCGGTCACCATCACGCTCGGCGTGATCAGCCTGCTCGCGCTGCTGGCGGCGCTCATCCTGCTGGCACTGCCCAAGTCGAACGAGTTCTTCCGCAAGCCCGCCGCGGCCTGGGAGCCCCCGACCCCCGGCACCAGCTACCCGGGCTACCCGCAGGCGTCCGGCCAGCCCGGTTACCCGCAGGCTCCCGGCCAGCCGGGCTACCCGTCCAGCGGCGAGCCGAGTTACCCGTCGAGTGGTGAGCCGGGCTACCCGTCGACGCCGGGCCAGGCACCCGGGTCGGAGCAGCCGGGCACCCCGCCGTCCGCGCCGCCGTCGGGCCCGTCCGGCACCGACCGGCCGGACGACACGCCGCCTGCGGACCGCCCCGGACCGACCCCGCCGTCAACCAGTTGACCGCTGGATAAGCACGACGCCGACGATCCCTCCGAGTAGGTTGCAACCCGACGCCTACCGGAGGGATCCGTCGTGTCGTACCCCGAATCGGCACCGCCCCGCCGGCCCGCCGTGGTCCTGGCGGCCTCGGCCGTGCTGCTGGTGATGGCGGTGGGCGCGCTCGCGTACGCCGTCGTCGACCTGGCGGTGCTGGGCCGGACCGTGGACGCGTTCCGGGCTGCCGCTCGGGACACCTCGGCGAGCCCGCAGCAGATCGACGACGTGGTGACCCTGCTGCGGGCGTCGGCGGTGCTGACCGCGGTGGTGGCGGCCCTCTCCGTACCCGTGCTCGCCGGCCTGGCCCTCGGGCTGCTGACGGGTCGGCGTGGCGTGCGGGTGGCCACCTGGGTGGTCTGCGGGCTCGGCCTGCTCGCGGGCTGCTGCAGCGTGGCGGTGCTCGTCGGCGAGCGGGCCGCGCCGCTGCGGCTGGGCGCCGACGAGCGGGCCACCGCCGAGCTGCTCGGCCTCATCTCGGACGCGTACCCGTCCTGGTGGATCCCGCTCAACGCCGGGCTTTCGGTCGGGCAGGCCCTCGGTTACCTTGTGGTAGCAACGCTGCTGACCCTGCCGGCGGCGAACGCCTGGTTCGGTCGACACCGCCCCACGTCACCCACCGCGCCGTCCGCCCCACCCGCGTTTCCGCCCGCACCGCACCAGCCCCCGCCGGCGTCCGCCGTGCCCCCGTACCCGCCCAGGTGAGGACCCGCCCGTGACGCTCGATCCCACGACCACCGAGCGACGGGCCCTGATCACCGGCGCCACCGCCGGCATCGGCGCGGCGTTCGCCCGACGCCTGGCGGCCGACGGCTGGCATCTGGTGCTGGTCGCCCGGGATGCTGACCGACTGGGCGAGATGGCCGCCGAGCTGGGCTCCCGGCACGGCCGTGCCGTGGAGACGTTGTCGGCGGACCTGTCCACCGACGACGGCTGCGCGACCGTCGAGCAGCGGCTGACGTCCGACAGCCCTGTCCACCTGCTCGTCAACAACGCCGGCATCAGCCTGAACAAGCCGTTCCTGCGCTCCACAGCGGAGGACGAGGCACGGCTGCTCCGGCTCAACGTGCACGCCGTCATGCGACTGACCCTGGCGGCGCTTCGGCCGATGACCGAACGGCGCGACGGGGCAGTGATAAATGTCTCTTCGGTTGCAGGGTTTGGCGCGGTGATGCCCGGATCGACCTACTCGGCCAGCAAGGCGTGGGTCACCAATTTCAGCGAGTCCGTCGGCCAGTCGGCACGCCCATTCGGTGTCCGGGTGATGGCTCTCTGCCCCGGCTACACCCGCACCGAATTCCACGAACGGGCCGGCATCAACATGTCGAAGACGCCGGAGTGGCTGTGGCTGCGAGCCGAGGATGTCGTCGACGAAGCCCTACGTGACCTGCGAAAAGGCAAGTTGGTAAGCATCCCCGCCTGGAAGTACAAGGTGGCGGTCGCCGGTCTGCGACACGCGCCGATCCGGCTGCTCCAGGCGGTCGCCCGCGACACCCGCAGCCGGATCGGTCGCGACGAGAACTGAGCCGTCGGTGCCCGCTCGCGCCGAAAGCTCCGTCGTCGGGCGTTGGCGCACCGCCTCCAGGTCGGTCGCTGAGCGTAGTCGAACATCGCCAACCGTCGGTTCCTCGCGGGGCTGATCAGGGAGGGCCGTGCACACGCCGTTCAGACTTGCGCAGTAACCTCTATCGCCATGGGGGACCACGACGACCTGCGTAAATTCATTACCGACCTGGCTGTGGTCCACGGACGGGTCGTGCTCTCCTCGGGGCGCGAGGCAGACTGGTACGTCGATCTCCGGCGTGTCACGCTCCATCACCAGGCCGCTCCGTTGGTCGGTCGGGCGCTGCTCGATCTCACCGCCGACTGGGAGTACGAGGCCGTCGGTGGGCTCACCCTGGGCGCGGACCCTGTCGCGCTCTCGATGCTGCACGCCGCCGCTCCGGCCGGCCGCGCCCTCGACGCCTTTGTGGTGCGGAAGGCGGGCAAGGCGCACGGTCTGCAGCGACGGATCGAGGGACCGGAGGTGGCCGGCCGCCGGGTGTTGGCGGTGGAGGACACGTCCACAACGGGCGGAAGTGTGTTGACCGCTGTCGAGGCGCTTCGTGAGGCCGGAGCCGAAGTCGTGGGCGTGGCGGTTATTGTTGATCGAGGCGCCGGCGACGCGGTGCGAGCCGCCGGATTGCCGTACAGGGCGGCCTATACGTTGGCTGACCTCGGCCTTGTGGCGTAAAAGTTTGCCGATTCGGATCTGCTGATATGCAGGCGGATCGATGCTGCTGGTGGAAGGATGGAATACGTGGGAACTGCGTTGGCCGAAATGACAATGCCTCAGATCTCGCCGCTTGCCGGTGAGCCGATCGAACGTGCCGATGCCGAGCGTCTCGCGGGGGTCCTCAAGGCCCTTGCGGATCCCGCCCGGTTGCGGCTGCTCAGCCTGATCCAGTCGGCCCCCGAGGGCGAGGCGTGCGTCTGTGACTTGACCGCGCCGCTCGGCCTCTCTCAGCCGACGGTCAGTCACCACCTGCGTATCCTCACCGAGGCCGGCTTGCTGGAGCGGGAGAAGCGCGGTGTCTGGGCGTACTACCGGCTGGTCCCGAGTGCGATCGCGACGATCGCCGACCTGCTGACCCCGCCGCGTAAGCGGGCCACCAAGAAGGCCCGCTGACATAGGCGCTGCGCACCGTCCCATGCCGGGGCGGTGTCCGGTGGCGAACCAGGGGTGGCGCCACCGGTAGGTGATACCTGCTCGTCCTCGGCCGCACCGCCGGAGGGCGGGCCTGACATGCCGACGGCCGACCCCCTCACCAGGGGGCCGGCCGTCGTCGTATCTCGGATCAGCGCTCCTGGCCGTGCCCCGGGTGCCGACGGTCGTGCGGGTGCTCGTCGTGGTCGAACTTCTCGCGTACCGCGTCGACCGCGCCCGCGGCGCTGGCCGCCGCGACCACCGCGACCGCCTCGCCGCGCTTGCGCGCCCGCCGGTCACGCAGGAACTCGAAGAAGATCGGCAGCACCGAGATCAGGATGATCAGGGCGACCACCGGCAGGATGTAGTGGTCGATCTTGTCGCCGATGGCCTTGTAGATCCGGTCGGCCAGCAGATAGCCGATCAGCAGGATGCCGTCCACCCAGAGCACCGCGCCGACGATGTTCCACATCAGGAACTGCCGAGCCGGCATGCCCAGCGCCCCGGCGACCGGGTTGAGGAACGTCCGCACGATCGGGATGAAGCGCGCCAGCACCACGGCCTTCGCCGGGCCGAACTTCTGGAAGTAGTACTCGGCCTTCTCGACGTACTCCTTCTTGAAGAGCCGCGAGTTGGGCCGCTCGAACATCCGCCGGCCGTACCGCGCGCCGAGCCAGTGCCCCAGCTGGGCGCCGAGGATCGCGCAGATCGGCCCGCCGATCAGCAGACCGGCCAGCGAGAGCCGGGTGCCGTCACCGAAGATGGCGTCCGCCACCGGCGAGGCTGCCACGCCGGCGAGGAACAGCAGCGAGTCGCCGGGGAAGAAGAAGCCCACCAGCAGGCCGGTCTCGGCGAAGAGGATCACCCAGACGCCGACCAGCCCGAAGGTCTGCAACAGGTCCTTGGGATCGAGCGGGTTCAGGGCGACGCTCTCCGTGAGAGCACGGGTCTTCTCAGCTGTGTCCACGGCCACAAAGGGTACCGAAGCCCGGTGCCCGCACCGCGCCGGACCGGGCCCTACCACCCGCTGGCCGTAAACGACGGTGCCCCGCCGACCTGTGTGGTCGGCGGGGCACCGGTGGTGCGGGGTTGATCAGGCGACGAAGCGGGTCCGGCGGCGCTTGGCCACCAGGTAGCCGCCGACGCCCGCGGCGAGCAGCAGAGCGCCGATGCCGGCGATCAGGCCGGTCGACTGGCCGGTGATCGGCAGCGCGCCACCGTCATCCTCGCCGCCGCCCTGACCGCTGGCGGCGTTCACCAGGATCTTGGCGGTGTCGTTGGCCGGCTTCAGGTCCTCGTAGAAGCCGCCCTCGCACTCGCACGGCACGTTGACCTTGACCGTGCCGGTGGCGTTGGCGATGACCTTGTCGATCCGGAACTTGAACTCGCCGGTCAGCTCCTCGCCGGCCGGGGCGAACGGACCGGGGTAGCAGCGGTAGGCGGCGGCACCCGGGGTGCCCGCCTCCTCCCACTCGGCGTCGTTGCCGGTCCGCGGTGCGCACTCGAACGGCACCTCGACGGCGGTGGTGCCCTTCGGGACCGTCACGTCGACGTAGGTCACGTCGGACCCACTGCGGAAGTGGTCCAGCGTCGCCGGACCGTTGTTGCGGAAGCCGAGCGGGGCGGTCACCACCGCGCCCTTCTTGCCGCTGAGCGCGGCGCCGATGGCCTCCAGGTCAGCCCCGTTCTTGCCGGTGACCTGCACATTTACTGCGCCCCAGTTGTTGGACGGGTCGACGTCCGTCTGGAGGGCGCGGGCATTGCGCTTGCCGGGCATCGGGGCCAGTTCCAGGGTCTTGCCGGTGCCTTGGCGCGCTGCCGCGACGCCGGCCTCCCTGCGCGCACTGTTGAGTGCGTCAAGGTCTCCCGGGACCACCCACCGGACGTTGCTTTCCTGGCTCCCCGGTGCGTAGGTGTCCTTGGCGAGCTCGTAGTTGAAGGTCGCGGTCCTACCCTCGCCCGCCGGAATCTTCTCGTCGAATTCGCAGGCGAGCAGGTAGTCCTCTACATAGAAGCAGTTGTCGAACCGCTCCTTACTGCGGATGCCGTAGTCGGGGTCGAAGATCGCCACGACACCGTCGACAGTCGTCGTGCCGACGTTCTGGACCGAGAAGGGGGCCTTGAACGAGCCGCCCGGCGCCGCCTTCACCTCGACGTTGGGGCCAGCCGCGAGGTCCACGCCTTCGGCGATCCGGATCTGGGAGGTGGAGTCCGCAACCTCCTTGCCGCCAGCCCGGAGGCTGATCTTCAGCTCGCCGGTGTCCCCCGCGGCTGCCTTGTCGGTAGGGGCGATAACGACCCTCGACGGGAACCCGCCGAATTCCTCATCGACGACGAGCGGGGAATGTTCGATGCAGACCAACACCGCGTCGCCGTCGGCGGAACAGTCGTTGCCGGTGTCACCGGCCAAGGTGACCTTGCCGGCCAGCGAGCGGTAGTCGTAGCGGACGGTGACCTCGTTGAGCACGGCCGGCTCGGAGCCGAGCACGGTCGCTCCACGAACGACCCCGGCGGAGCCGGGGGCGACGGTGACGTTCTCGAAGAACATGTAGAACTCGGCCGCGGGCTCGGCGAGGGCCGGACTGGCGGAGGCGGCGACGAACGCGCCTGCGACGCCCAGGCCGGCGAGCCATCGCCGGGTGGAGTGGGTGAGCATGAGGGGGATTCCTCCAAGTGGGGGATTCAGGTGCAGCCTGCGGATCTTAAGGAATCGCTAAGGTTCAGCGCCGCCCCTGATCACCGCCTGGTCGGCAAGACGAACCGAAAGGTTGATCACCGTCACCGCAACGTTCCACCGGCCCGCTCCCGTCATCTGAGGCAGGACCCCGGGAGGTGCAGTGACGTACGAGGAGTTCGCGGACACGCGACTTGCCCCGCTGCTGCGGTACGCGGTGATGCTCACCGGCGATCCGCACCAGGCGCAGGATCTGGTGCAGGAGACGATGGTCCGGGTCCAGCTGAACTGGCGGCGGGTCGTCCGCGCGGACTCACCCGAGCGGTACGTGCGCCGGATGCTCACCAACCAGTACGTCGACTGGAAGCGCGGCTCGTGGATGCGCCGGGTGCTGCTGCGCGGGGAGCCCGACGAGTCCCTGCCGGCGTCGGCCGACCACGCCCAGTCCGCCGTGGACCGGGACCAGATCTGGACCTGGCTGTCCCGGCTGCCACGCAGGCAGCGCGCCACCCTCGTGCTGCGCTACTACGAGGACCTACCCGACGCCGAGATCGCCGACATTCTCGGCTGCGCCGTCGGGACCGTACGTTCGTCCATCTCCCGGGCCCTGGCCACGCTCCGGGCCGAGTATGTGGAGGTTCGCTCATGATCGAGGATGACCTGCGGGCCGCCTTCGCCCGGCACGAGCCGCTGACCCCGCCGACCGGCCCGCTGCGGGCCGCCATCGACCGGCTGGCGATCGGCCGGCGTCGGCGCCGACGCCGCTGGCAGGCCGGTGGCACCGCGCTGGCCCTGCTCGGGGTGCTGGGGCTCGGGGTGCCCCTGCTGACCCCGGAGCGCGCGGGGCCGCCGCCGACCGCCGAGCTGCTCGGTGAGTCGGGTCGGCCGACACCGACCGGCGCGCTGAACATTCTGCTGCTCGGCATCGACGGCGACGGCCGGACGGCGGCACGCGCGGACGCGGTCCTGTTGGTGCACATCCCGGCCGACCGCAGTCGCCCCTACCTGGTGTCGCTGCCACGTGACCTGGGGATACCGATTCCGGGCCAGGGGACCGACAAGCTGAACGCCGCGTTCCCGTTCGGCGCCGGGTTCACCCGCCCCGAGCTGACCAAGGGGTACGAACTGACTCGGCGTACGGTGGCCGAGCTGACCGGGGTCCGGGTGGACGCTGGCGTGGTGCTGACGTACCGCGCGGTGCGCTCGCTGACCGACGCCCTTGGCGGGGTGCCGGCCTGCCTGCCCGAGCGGGTGCGCTCCGTCCACACGAAGCGGGTCTTCCCGGCCGGCTGCCAACGTCTCGACGGCGCCGCGTCGGTCGACCTGCTCCGCCAGCGCTACGGTCTGCCCGAGGGGAGCCAGGACCGGGACCGCAACGCCCGGCTCTTCGCCGCCGGGCTGGTCCGCCAGACCACCGACCAGGGCGTGCTCACCGATCCGGTACGCCTCGCCAAGCTGCTGACCACCGTCGGCCCGGACCTCGTCGTGTCACCCGACCGGGCCGCCATGCTGGACCTGCTGCGGCTCGCCTCCACGCTGCGATCGGTGGAGCCGGTCGGGATCGGCCTGCCGGTCGTCTGGCCGACCGGGAAGGACCGCTACCTGCGTACCGACCCGAGGCTCGCGCCGGAGTTCCTGACCGCGCTGCGGGAGGACCGGCTCGGCGACTGGGCGGCCCGTCACCCGAAGCTGGTCGACGAAGCTCGCTGAGCCGTCAGCGGTAGTCGTCCTCGTCCGCAGTGACCACCCGGGCCTGCTCCATGGCGTCCCAGTCGTCGACCTCCATGCCGCGCTGCGGCTCGACGTCGACGTGCGCCGGGTCGACCACGGTGGCCTGCTCGACCGCGTCGGCCGGCTCCGCCTCGGGGTCGCGTTCGTCCGCGGCGAGGTGGTCGCCGGGGGTGAAGTCCTCATCGGGCTGACCCATGGTCCCTCCCGGGTTCTCGGGGCACGATTCTCACCACCGTACGGGCTGCGTCGGCGGCGCGCGCGGAAGCCGAGTCGGCGGAATCAACCCATGATGGCGCGAGCCGATGCCAGGATGGTGCCGTGGGCTTCCTCATCCGACTGGCGATCACCGCGGTCGCGTTGTGGGTGACCACGCTGATCGTGCCCGGCGTCGACGTGCACGGCCGTTCGGGTGGCAACACCGTGCTCACGCTGATCGTGGTGGCGCTCATCTTCGGCGTGATCAACGCGGTGCTCAAGCCGATCATCCGGGTGGTCGGCTGCGTGTTCTACCTGCTGACCCTGGGCCTGTTCGCGCTGGTGGTCAACGCGCTGCTCTTCCTGCTCACCGACCGGATCGCCCGCGGGCTCGACCTGCCGTTCCAGGTGGACGGCTTCTGGGCGGCGTTCTGGGGAGCGATCGTGATGACAGTGGTCACCTGGCTGATCAGCGTCATCGTGCCGGACCGTCTGGACACCCGGTGAGCGGCTGACACCCCCCTCGGTTGGTCCTGCGCACCACACCTGCGGGATACTGCCGGGCGGAGGACAGCGCGGTCCGGCGCACAAGTGAACAACAGCGGCCAGCACGGCCGAGAGTGGTAAGTAAGGAGCGCATCACATGCCCATCGCTTCCCCCGAGGCCTACGCGGAGATGCTGGACCGCGCCAAGGCTGGCCGGTACGCGTACCCCGCGATCAACGTGACCTCCTCCCAGACGCTTAACGCGGCGCTCAAGGGCTTCGCCGACGCGGAGAGCGACGGCATCGTCCAGGTCTCCACCGGTGGTGCCGAGTACCTGTCCGGTCCCTCGATCAAGGACATGGTCACCGGCGCGGTGGCGTTCGCCGCGTACGCGCACGAGGTGGCCAAGAAGTACCCGGTCAACATCGCGCTGCACACCGACCACTGCCCGAAGGACAAGCTGGACAAGTTTGTCCGGCCGCTGATGGCCATCTCGCAGGAGCGGGTGAAGCGCGGCGAGCAGCCGCTGTACCAGTCGCACATGTGGGACGGCTCGGCCGTGCCGGTCGCCGAGAACCTGCAGATCGCCTCCCAGCTGCTCGACGAGGCCGCCAAGGCCAAGGTCGTCCTTGAGATCGAGGTCGGCGTCGTCGGTGGCGAGGAGGACGGCGTCGAGAACGCCATCAACGACAAGCTCTACACCACCACCGAGGACGGCCTGGCCATGGTCGAGGCGCTCGGCCTCGGCGAGAAGGGCCGCTACATGGCGGCGCTGACCTTCGGCAACGTGCACGGCGTCTACAAGCCGGGCAACGTCAAGCTCCGCCCGGAGATCCTGAACCAGATCCAGGAGGCGGTCGGCGCCAAGTACGGCAAGGACAAGCCGCTCAGCCTGGTCTTCCACGGCGGCTCGGGCTCCCTGCTGAGCGAGATCCGCGAGGCTCTCGACTACGGCGTCGTGAAGATGAACATCGACACCGACACCCAGTACGCCTTCACCCGGCCCGTCGCGGACCACATGCTCCGCAACTACGACGGCGTGCTGAAGGTCGACGGCGAGGTCGGCAACAAGAAGCTGTACGACCCGCGTGCCTGGGGCAAGGCCGCCGAGGCAGGCCTGGCCGCCCGTGTCGTCGAGGCGTGCGAGCACCTGCGCTCCACCGGCACCACGATGGCCAAGTAACGACGTTCCACCGACGGCCGGCTCTCCCTCGGGGAGCCGGCCGTCGTCGTCAGGTCGTCAACAGGCGGACGGCCTCGCGGACGTCGTCGGTGAGGTGGATCGTCGACGACAGGTCACCGAACGGGGAGGCGGCCAGCAGCGGGCGCAGCAGCGCCTCGACCGGCAGCTCACGAGTCCAGTAGTCGCGGTCCAGGAAGATGTACGCGCCGCTGGCCCCGTCGGTGCCGTAGTAGGTCTTGGTGGCCGCCTGGAACACCTCCTGCACCGTGCCCGCCCGCCCCGGCGCGAAGACGATGCCACCCCGGGCGAGCCGCAGGATGGTGTCCTCCCGGATGGCGTTCGAGAAGTACTTCGCGATCCGCCCGGCGAACAGGTTCGCCGGCTCGTGCCCGTACAGCCAGGTCGGGATGGCCAGCCCTCCGGCCCGTGCCCACCCGGCGTCCCCGGCGCGCTGGCGGGGCACGCCCGCGTACCGCTGCCGGACCGTCAACGCCACGGCCGTGTACCGGTGGTGGTCGGTGAAGTCGGGCGCGGTGGCCAGCAGGTCGATCGCCGCGGTCAGGTCCGCCGCCGGCCGGTCCGCCAGGTACGCGCCGAGGTTCGCCGCCTCCATCACCCCGGGACCACCGCCGGTCACCACCAACCGGTCGGCCCGCGCCAGCTCCCACCCCAGCACGGCCGCCATCCGGTACGCCGCACTGCCGCGCCGCACCGCGTGACCGCCCATGATGCCCACCACCGACTGCGGCCCGTACCCGCCCAGCCAGGCGCGGGTGGCGTCGGCGAGCGCGTTGTCCACGCCATGGTCGTGCAGCCGCTGACCGAGCGCCTCCTTCACGTCCGGCAGCGCGCCCCCGTGCGCCCGGTAGTGCTCGTACACCCGGGTGTCGTACATCCCGGCGAACCCGCCCTCGGCGAACCCGGCGGCCAGGTCGTCCGGGGTGTAGAGGTGCGCCGGCTGGGTCGGGTACGGCAGCCCGGAGAACGGCGGCACCACGTTCGCGCCCCGCCGGACCAGGTCGGCGCCGACCTCCCGGGAGGCGAACCGGCAGCCGACGAAGAGGGTGCCGGTGACCTCGATGTCGGTCAGGTCGGGCGCCGGGGCGAGGTCGAGGCGCAGTCCCTGCACGGTCAGCCCGGTCAGGCGGCCGGTGACCAGCTGCCGGTCGAACTCGTCCCGGGTCTGGATCTCGTCGGCGTGCAGGTGCGGCTCGATGACGTCCGTGGGAGGTGGGGTCGGCACCCGGCCATCCTGCCCCTTCGGTGGGGCCTGCCAAACCCCGGGCGGGGTGGAAGCGACAGGAGCCCGGTGGTCGTGGCCACCGGGCTCCTGCGTAACCGGGTCCTGGGGAGGCTCCGGACCATTAGTTGTAATGGAAAACACCTGGCGGCGGCATAGGCCGCAGGCGTGATGAACTCCTCAGCCGTTCAGCGGAACGTGTCGGCCGACCCGCTCGCGTGTCGCCCTGTCCAGCGGGTTGAATGGGGCGATGCAGAACCTTTTGCCGGAGCCACCGGCCACCCTCCTGCCCGCGAACGACGAGGCCGACGCCGCCCTGGCCGCCGCCCAGGAGGCCGGCACCGATGAGGCGTTCGCCGAGGTGGCGGCCCGCTTCCCGACCTACAGCGCCGCCTGGGCGGAGCTCGCGGCCCGGGCGTTCGCGGCCGGTGCGGTGGTGACGGCGTACGCGTACGCCCGCACCGGCTACCACCGTGGCCTGGACCAGCTCCGCCGCAACGGCTGGAAGGGCCACGGGCCCGTGCCGTGGTCGCACGAGCCCAACCGGGGCTTCCTCCGCTGCCTGTACCTGCTCTCCCGGGCCGCCGACGAGATCGGCGAGGCCGACGAGGCGGCCCGCTGCGCCCAGTTCCTGCGCGACTGCGACCCGGCCGCGGCGGACGCGCTGGCCAGCAACTGACACCGCCGTCGAAGGCCGGCCCGGAGTCGGGCCG